>DUPA01000047.1 GCA_012838515.1 Natronincola sp.
ATTTTTTTGCTTTTTATTAATAAAGTAAAACTTCGGAGGAATAGGCGCTAAAGTGTTGAACACAAGTAGTATGCTACAAAATTATTGGATTTCTCCCGAGAATACTTTTAGTTTTTAGGAGGTTTTTTTATGTCCCTTTTAAATCTAAGTGCTATCGAACTGGCTAAACGAATTCGTAATAGAGAAGTTACTTCTTACGATGTGGTTTACGAACACATTAAACACATCACCGAGCTTGATCGCACCTTAAACTGCATAGCCGAACAACGATTTGAAAAAGCTTTGGCAGAAGCAAAAGTCGCGGATAAACAACTGAAAGAAGGGGAAAGCGTTGGTAAACTACATGGTGTCCCCATCAGCATAAAAGAAAATTTCGATGTGGAAGGTATGTATACTACCGGTGGAATTCCTTATAAAAGGGAAGCGAGAGTAGATGACGATGCTCAAATTGTTCATAGACTTAAAAACGAGGGTGCCATTATTATTGCCAAAACAAATACCGCGGCTCTTCTTTACTATCACGAGACAGATAACGCTTTATACGGAAGAACTTCTAACCCATGGGATATTAGCCGCACTTGCGGTGGTTCTAGCGGTGGCGAGGGTGCCATGGTCGCTGTGGGCGGCTCTGCTGTTGGTGTAGGCTCTGACTTCGGTGGTTCAATTAGAATACCCGCACATTATAATGGAGTTATTGGTTTTAAGAGCGGAAATGCTCAAGTATCACAATATGGTTCTTTTCCCTTTCTAAATCATCCTTTGCAGGCCCGCATGGTTGGAATCGGTGCTTTGGCAAAAACAGTTGATGATGCTCGGATGATAAACGAGATTATTGCTAAGGAAGTGCCACAGGAAATGGATGTGGAGGATTTTACAATCGTTGTTCCCTTGAAGTCAATAAAGTATCCGATAGATAGGAAAACCGATGCAGTACTCCGTAGGGTCATATATCGGTTAGATGAGGACTTTACAATCCTCGATGAGCAACCACCCCGCTACACACAATCTGCCGAGCTATGGCAGAAGATAATGTGTATTGATGGGGCCGCAGAAATGGCCGAGGCTGCATTTGGTTTTAAACCGGTAAATATTAAGCAAGAATGGATCAGAAGCAAATTCGTTAAAGACCACGAAGTTCATAAATATTTGATTTGGGCTTTAGTTGCAGCGGAAATGTTTAAACCATCTGATAAGGAACTTAATAAAATTGAACAAAGCTTGCAAAAAGGCGACGAAGAGTTAGCTACCTACTTAGAAAAGAAAATTATAATTTTGCCCGTTTACCATCGGGCTGCCACAAAACACGGAGAAACATATTCAGACATATTTTCTGTAACAAAGACCTATAAGCGCTATATGCCTTTTCTTGCATACGCTAATACTTGGGGGCTGCCTTCGTTGACTATTCCCATTGATGATACTAGGGAAGGTTTACCCGTTGCCGTTCAGGTTATTAGCAAAGTGGGCAATGAAGATGCCATCTTTAAAGTTGCTACCATCTTAGAAAGATCATTTAGAGGTTATGTGAGATGCACGAGCTTAAATAAAGCAGCTAAACTGAATAAGAGCTAAAAAAAGAAGGGCTAAAGTGCTCTTCTTTTTTATCGTAATTTGCGGCTATAAAGCAGGATCAACCATATACTCCCCTTGTTTCTTCACCACAATTTGGCTCTTACACATTTGGCAGATGATTGCGGGAGAATTAAACAAGGGTGAAATATTAATCAAATGATTACACTCTTTGCATTGTATGGTCTCCCAGCCCGTGTTCTTCCGGATATAAACTTGCTTCCCTTCCGGATCTACGTCCGGTGTCGAATCTATAGAATTAAAATTGACAACATAGTTCTCCATCTTGCATTTGGGACAGGTAACTTTATTTTCTTTGAAATTCGGAGGAATCTTCATTTTTAATCCACAAGAACATTCAATAAAGATAAAGCTATTCTGAGCCCGTATATAGTCCATTAACTTGTTTGGTGAATCCGCTTCAATATCCGGGCTTTTTTCTCGAATTGCAAGCTCCGTTTCTTGTCTTGAAGCAAGCGTCATCGCGATAGGAGGAATTAATGGACCACTTTTCTTAGTAACTCGGGCATAGGCGTCTTGATAGCTTACTAAACCTGCCCCTTTATTCATACCGCGTAAAATGGCAATCCTATCCTCTGTTCTTGGATGAGTACTATAATTAAGCAAAGAATCGGTACTTCTCAAGGGGTTAATTATAAACATGGGCCCCGTTAGACTATTGGCATTACGAATAAAAGAACTCATGGAGATCTTCTCTAAGGCAGATGCTAAACCTTCGGGATAGCGAGTTAAACGGGCCGCTGAAGCATCGGCCAAATACTCCCTTTTTCTCGATAGGGAAAAATAAAATAACATGGCGAAAAAAGGACCAATAATGGAAACGAGTATTAAAAGTACGTAAAGAAAGGCTCTTAGACCGCTTGATTTTGAAGACGAATTGGAGCCGGATCTAGATCTGGATCCGGAGCTATAACGAGAACCGCCTGCAAAACGACTGGCCCGCAAAGACATTCGCGAAAGCATTTGGATGGAACCCAGCATTGTTGCGGCAAGAGTCATATATAAAGTGTCACGGTGATAAATATGAGATAATTCATGGGCAATAACCCCTTGTAACTCATCGCGATTTAGATTTTCCAGAAGA
>DUPA01000048.1 GCA_012838515.1 Natronincola sp.
AAGTGCCCGAAACAAGCAGCCGTGGAATATTTCTGTGGTGACAAATAAAGAATTGATTTTAAAATATGAAAAAGCGATCATCCAACACTTTATTGATTACGGAGAAGAGTGGGTTATTGAGCACAATAAATCTAGAGGGAACAAGATCTTCTACGATGCCCCCGTTGTATTCGTTATTTCCATGAAAGAAGGTAGCGGAATTGATGTGGGTATCATGGCCCAAAGCATAGCTATTGCTGCGAAAGGTATGGGCCTTGATAGCGTCATTTTAGGCTTTCCCCGAGTGGTTTTCGAAAAGCAATATGGTGATGAGTGGGCAAAAATTTTAAAGTTCCCTGAAGATCATGTTTATGGAATATCCGTTGCAGTGGGTTACGGCGCGGAAAAGGGTCGAGACCGAGAGCCGGACTATTCTAAAGTTACTTACATCAAATAAGAAGGAATTATCCATGAAATACACGTTGGGTATTATTTCTTTATGTATTATGTTGATATTGAACCTAATGGTACACGTTTCAGCCAAGAAGATGGATTCAATAGATGACCATGTCTTGTTCGAGGTAAGAATGTATAGCTATCCCGGAGATGGTGAAACACCTAGTAAGGGAAGTGAGTTATTACCTAGAGTTAAAGACATAATTTTTGCAGAGGAACATGCCCACGGAGGATTAGGTTGCAAGTTCAAGATATCCGTACCCCAGTTCGAACCCACCTTTTTCCCTGTGCTAAAATAATTAATGATTTTTCTTTGAATTGTTGAATGAAGTTAAAGATGAACGTTATCACTTCTATGAGTTGTGTAAGAAGAATAATGCCCATGGTTTTTTTGATCTATATTTCCCTTACTCATATAGTGATGAAAAATACATAAGTATTTTGAGCATCGAATCACGCTACGCTGGGGGAAATAGAACTTGGCACCTTCCTAAGGCGTATAATTTTGATATAGTTGCGGGTAGGTTCGTTGAAATACATGATGTTTTTGATGGTCAAGAGGCGGATATCCTTGATAGGATTTTCTCTTTACTAGAGACTTTTTTACAAGATCAAGATGGGTGGCACGAGCATTTTTTCCATTTGTTCAGAGAGGAAATAATTAAAAATAAATATGATACAAGAAACTTTTTCTTGGGAAATGAAACTTTGACCACATTCTATCCCATGGGTGAGATTGCTCCTTACGGAACGGGAATTTTGTATTTCGAGATTCAAAGAAACCTCCTCGATTTTTAATTTTTAAAAAGAAAAGCCCTGCATAAAGGTTTCTTTTAGCCGGAAAATAAAGGCAAGGTAGGTTAGATAAAAACATGCAAAACAGACCTCAAGCTAAGCCCTTCCTTAAATGGGCGGGGGGTAAAACACAATTATTAGCCGAATTATCGTCACGCTTACCGGATGACATAAAGGAAAAAAGACTAATAGAGTCTTATATTGAACCATTTCTCGGTGGAGGAGCCCTTTTCTTTTATCTACGTAAACATTACGAAATAAGAGATGCTTACTTACTGGATCTAAATCGGGAATTAATTCTAACTTACAAAGTGGTACAAGAAGATCCCGATTCTCTTATAAGTTATCTAAACGAGCTTGAAGAAAAATATCGTTCCTCCGATAAAGAGGGCAGAAGAAAGCTGTTTTACCAAATTCGAACCCTATATAACAAACAAATGAAGGAAATAAACCATAATGATTATTCCCTTAAATGGGTTGAAAGAGCAGGCCAATTAATCTTTCTAAACAAGACCTGCTACAACGGTCTGTTTCGGCAAAATAAAAAAGGGGAATTTAACGTGCCCCATGGACGTTACAAGAACCCTACCATTTGCGACGTTCAAAATCTACGAGAAGTTAGCCTTGCTTTGCAGGGCGTAAAACTGATTCAAGCCGACTTTTTACAGGCCAAATCCTTCGTACAAAGGAAAAGTTTTGTATATTTCGATCCTCCTTATCGCCCTTTGTCAGCAACATCTAACTTTACCGGTTATGCCAAAGAAGATTTTGATGATGCAGATCAGCTTCGCTTAGCAAATCTTTTTATTGACTTAGATAAAGCGGGAGCCAGTTTAATGCTAAGCAACTCCGATCCAAAAAATAGCGATGAGACAGATAACTTTTTTGATGAATTATATAGCGGTTTCTCCATTGAAAGGGTTCTAGCCAATAGAAATATAAATCGGGATGGTAAAGGAAGAGGTAAGGTCACGGAACTGATAATCAGAAACTATTAAAGGCAAGGTTGACGCATATTGCTTTTATCTTAATCCGATTTAGTGTGCTTGCTTAGAAAAAATAATCCCGATGCTTTTATAACATCGAATAAAGAGAGGGTGGGGATTTCATTTTTGCGCTTTATCTTTGACGAAGATGGTAATTTTATTGAAATAATCAGGTGAAAGTTGTTATCCATTAAGACAAAGGGCAGGTGAATGTAATTGAATATTGTTGTAATTAACGGAACAGAGGTAAAGGGCTGCACTTATCACATTAAGGAATTCTTTTTGTCGGAACTAAAGGATAATAATAAGATAGAAGAATTTTATCTTCCTAGGGATATGCCGCATTTTTGCAAGGGTTGTAAAGTGTGCTTTTTTGAAGATGAGAACCTGTGCCCGCACGCTTCTGATACAATGCCAATCTGGAATAGTATTCTTTCGGCAGATCTACTTGTTTTTGCAACTCCTGTTTATGCCCTTCGTATTCCCGGTCAGCTGAAGGCGTTGCTTGATCACTTCTCTTGTCATTGGATGGTACACCGTCCTGATAGAGCAATGTTTTCCAAACGTGCTGTAATATTAACAAATAGCATAGGTGCACCAAATAAAGCCGCGCAAAAGGATATCATAACGAGCCTTACTTGGATGGGGGTTTCTGATATTAAGAGCCTAGGGTGTGGCTTGATGGAAGGCGTGATTTGGCATGAGCTCTCGGAGAAACGCCGCCAAAAAATTGAAAACCGGACCATAAAAATGGCAAAAAAGTACACTAAGTCTAAGCAAGGGAAAAAAGGTATTAAAGTAAGGTTTTTATTTCAAATGTGCAAGGCAATGCGCCGAAGCATGGCCAAAAAGGAAGAAAATCCATCTGCTGACGACTTGCACTGGATTAAAAACGGATGGCTTTAAAGAAAGATTGTATGACTTGATCGGCTTTGAAATATCGGTAGAGAAAACGCAAAGACAGCAAGGATATAGTGTGTCCCGATGGCTGCGTTATGTTCAGGATGGTGGCAAAGAAACTTGGAAACGAGAATTTCCACAGGGAGAATTCTTCGGTGATAGTTAATGCCTTGTACTAATCTTGCCTTAGTAAGGGCGGGAATTCGTTATGAAACTATGTTCTAAAATAGGGTTACTAAAGTGTACAAAAATTTTTAAGGATTCTCATGGGGGGCTACGCCATGGTATTTAAATCAAAACGAGATTTGTGGATAGGGTTACTCATTTGGAGTAGCATGATCTTCGGATTGGTAATGTCTATCGCAGCCGAATCCGTATTTTCTATCGTTATAATGATTCTTTTTATCCTGCTTTTTGGTTGGGTTTGGTTTTATACATTGTATATCATCACCGATGGTGATTTGATAATTATAAGTGGACCTTGGCGTAAAACTATAGCCTTGTGCGAGATAGAAAGTGTCAAAAAAACAATGAATCCCCTGTCTGCACCTGCTCTTTCATTGAAGAGGTTAGAAGTTAAATGGGGTAAATCTCATATAGCATTGATTTCGCCAAAGAATGATGAACTGTTTATAAATGAATTAAAAAAGAGATGTTCGTCAATTAAAACCGACTAATCTAAACACCAAGTATCTTGTTGGTGTTTTTTATTTGAAAAATCGTTTCAATCTCGGAAAAAGGACTTTCTTGCATAAATCAAGAAAACATATTGTAGTATTGTAAATGAGGATTCAAGCATACCCACCTATGACTCATTGTTTCGAAAGGAGCAGATATATGGAAGCGCGCAATCGAAGATTAGTAGAATGGTACGGTAAAGTACAGCGAGGCGAAATCAAATTGCCCCGATTTCAACGATTTGAAGCGTGGGATTGGAGACGCATTGTCAGTATGATGAATACGATTATTAGTAATTTACCACTGGGAATTACTTTAGTTCTTGAGGTAGGTGAAGATGAACAGTTTGTCTCTAGATATTTGTCCTCCGCACCGGATAACGGTGGAAGAGTGTTAGAACATTAATGGAGTGGGCATTGTAATAAAAAGATTTATCACGCAAGGCACGACATTCACACCTAAAGATTAAAGCAAAACCAAAGGGGATGCTAATTGCATCCTCTTTGCTAATCAACAGCCTATTGAGGAAG
>DUPA01000049.1 GCA_012838515.1 Natronincola sp.
AAAGGCACTGCTTTTAAGTTCTCTTTTAGTTACAACTTCTACCCCGAAGGCAAAGCACTTAACGGTGCCTATGTTTTCCCCATGGCAAGCACTGCCTGGGCGAATGGAAAATCTTATAACGATTCTATTACAAGCGGTAATGCCGCCATTGGACTTGGTGGAGGCTATCAATACATCTTTTCCAATGACATTACTCTAAACGCATCACTAGCACTCACGCTTCCTCTACACTACTTTGAGTTCGGTGACAGATATATTGCAGAAGATATTCTTCCAGGTGGTACCGATCTAAGGGTTGCGGTGGGTTACGCTTTCTAAATCAAGCTTTTAAACGGGGTCTTAGATTTAATTTAAGACCTCTTTTTTTTATGTTCGCATATAGATTAGTGAGGTGATCTTATGCAAGTAAAAGTTATTTTTAATCAAGATGCTGACCTACAAAGCCTAGAAAAAACCATGCTTTGGCTTCTAAGGGAGGCCGAATGCGATGAAAAGGGCGATAATTTATGCTAGGGTCAGCACGGAAGATCAGGCACAACACGGTTATAGCTTAGTTGATCAGATCGATAAGTGCATACTAAGGGCTAAAGAAGAAGGTGCGGAGAAGATAATTCACTGCGTTGACGAAGGATTTAGCGGTGATCTTTTGGCTAGACCGGGGCTCACGAAGGCAAGAAATCTTATAAAGACAGCAACTATAAATTTCTTTATTTGTTTTGATCCCGATAGGCTCGCCCGCAAACTTGCTCACCAATTAATAATCACCGATGAAATTGAGAAACACGGTTGTAAGTTGGTCTTCGTGAATTTTAACTGGCAAAACACATCAGAAGGCAGGTTGTTTTATAGTCTAAGGGGAGCTATTGCAGAATTTGAGAAGGAAAAGATTAGGGAAAGGACCATGCGTGGTCTACGGCAAAAGGCCTTGCAGGGTGGTCTCACCCATAACCCCGATGCCTATGGTTACGATTATAATCAAGCGACAAATAGCCTAATAATCAACGAAAGGGAAGCTGAAGTATATCATCTAATATCCTCATGGTTTTTAGACGAAAGCCTTGGTTACAGTGCAATAGCCCGCCGATTAACTTCCATGGGTATTCCCACTAAACGGGGTGCAAAGAGATGGGCAGCAACCACGGTTCTTCGCATGCTTTCTAACCCCCTTTACAAGGGTGAACTGTGGCTCCAAAGATATGATACTGTGGGCAAGAAAAACAATAAGTATTTGTCGCCTGATGAAAAAGTTAAGGTTACGGAGCATCCAAAAGACCACCGAGTTTTAATTAAAGTGCCTGCAATTATCACTTCTTCCACTTTCCACAAGCAGCTTCAGCAAGCGAAGCGAATCTCCAGATTAAGCAAGTCAAGGGCAAACTATTTACTCAGTGGTTTAGTCTTTTGCGGTTTATGTGAAAGTGCCATGACAGGTACTAGAAACTCCCATAACGCCTATTACAGATGTACTAAGGGCAAACACTGCCCTCAACCATATCTTCCTTCTAAGGTGGCTGAAAACGCCATCTGGAATGAAGTAATTGCCATGCTGTCTAATAAGCAGATCTTAGATGGGTTAAATGTAAGTGATGCTGAATGTTATGAAGTGCAAGTTTTAAGGAGGCAACTTTATGAGGGTGAAAAGGAGTATGAAAGATTAATAAACCTTATTCAAAGGGGTTATGTTTCCCTTGACGATGCTGAAGAACGTCTGACTTCGGTTAAGGATCGCATTAATCGACTAAACATAAGTTTACAAAGTCAATCTACAAAAAAAGAACAAGATCCTAAAACTTTTCAACTTTCAACTAAACTCAAATCTTTAAGTTTTAAGAGTAAACAAAGGGTGGTGCGAAGTCTCGCGGAAAGAATTGTGGTGTTTCCGGATTATCTTGTTTTATATGCTTCCATACCTCCGTTAGTCGCGGCAAATAACTGCCCCCCAAGCGGTACTTAAGTCTACTTTTAAACCTTCTTCTTCAAAGAAACCGTTAGCTATGGCAACATATTGGGGAGTGTAAAATACTGAACGTACTACTTCAGACAAACGAACTGTTTCTAGTTTTTCGGCATTGGCATTGGCGCCCAGTAATAAGGCCATTAATCCAACTGCCAGAATAACTATTGCCCATGCTTTTCTTGACAAAATAATCCCCTCCTTCTACCCTGTATAATATTCTTTTCTCCACAAGGTGTGCAGGAGGGGATTCTTCTTTGATTTTATATGAAGTAAAGGATTAGGGCCGCTAAAGCCAAAAAAGGTCCGAAAGGTATGGGCGTTTTCCTATCTTGCCCGGTCTTTTTTAGGTAAATAAATCCCGCTATCATCCCAAAGAATGCCGCTAAGAACAAGGTGACTAAGGAAAGTTTCCAACCTAAGAACGCTCCAATAAAGCCCAAAAGCTTTACATCACCCATGCCCATACCACCTCTGGAAAGGAGAGCTATTAAAAACACCACTCCAAAGCCCACCACAAGGCCGAGAACGGCTTGTCCCAGTCCAATTGTCCAACCAAGGAAAGCAAACAGCAGACCTATTACCATTCCGGAAAGGGTGAGCACATTGGGTAATATTTTATGATCTAAATCGATTAGGCCTAAAATAAGGAGCAAAGAGAAGAAAACTAGGCCTACTAAGATTTCTTCTGAGGAGCTACTTCTAAAGGTAACGAAGGCAAACCCTAAGCCGCTTATTAGCTCCACCAATGGATAACGCCAGGAGATGGGTTCTCTACAAACCACGCACTTTCTACCTTGAATCAAGAAACTAAATATGGGGATTAGTTCAAAGGCACTCAATTCATGCCCGCATTTAGGACAAGAAGATCCCGGTCTAATTATGGATTTGCCTAAAGGCAAACGATAGATTACTACGTTAAAGAAACTACCAAAGACTAGTCCAAAACAAAAAGCAACTATAACCTCCATGTTTAAACCTCTTCCCATAAGCGTTATAAATAAAAAACAATCCACGTGTAAGCAACTACCGTAAGATAGGTCAAGGATGTAAGTTTAAGCAATGATAATTGTTTAATTGCGTGTCTTCGAACTATCCATAAAAAGACCAAACCTAACGGAATGGCTACTAGCTTCACTAGGGCGAAATACGGGGTATCTATTATCACCCCCATGAGAGGATTACCCTCTGCATGTTCTCCGTTAACCACAAGGCTCTGTGTAGCCAAGAAGTCTAAGAGATTCAAACACCCTATTAAAACTAGTAGCCAACGTAAACCAATGAAATTAATATGTCGTTCTTGCACCAAGGATCACTCCTAGAGTTTTAACTCTAGGATGTCCTTGTCAGAAACTTAAATAACAGGCAATTATTACTAGCGTTCCCAGTAGCTTCGTGCTAGGCTAGACGAACTGCCTAAAGCACCTTCGAAAATACCATCCGGAATAGTATCCATATCAATAGGTTCAAACTTAATATCTAATGGCTTACCCCCACTAGGCCCACCGGACCCATGGAATGTATTACAAACTATTGACCGAGTTGCGCCACCGTTGCCGACTATCAAATGTGCATTAGGTGCATAAACTAAACCAGCTTCAACCGTGGAATCACCGCCGAATGTAACACTAGTAGAATTAGTGAAAATATTTCCCTTGATCTTAGCACTGGAAGTCAGGAATATAGGTGCATCTTTAACTACAAGATTTCCGGCAAAACTAAACGACCATCCGCTGTGTTGATTGATACCACCGAAAGGTTCGCTACCAGAGTAATACAAGGTGAGGATATCGGTTCGTGGTTCTGGAGGTGAAGTTTGACCTGGTTGTGCTTGCACTTCATAATTTATATAAGGTCCACCGCCGCTACAAGTCATCTTTCTAACAAAAAGATGTAAATGACCTTCGTCGCCAACATTTTCGAGAATAATACTCATGTCATTTTCTAAAGTTAGCTCATCTATAACGAGAGTACGTTTCTTATTTTCCAAGTCAATTATAAGTGGTTGTTGCTTACCCCTCGCAGTAAACGATTTATAATGTTGCTTATCACTTGTGAAATTAAAGTATACCGGTCCTCCGCTTGGGTCATAGAGTTCCTGCAAATATACATTTTCACTACTACCAAATTCTACCCCACTAGGTGGATCGGGGAAATTAATATTATTATAATCAGGTACATCCTTTTTTTTAATGCCTCCGGATATTTCATTTCCTTTCTCTATTTGAACATATCTATCGTATAATCTTTCGTCTGCCGAAGTTGGCACAAATACCGTTCCGGCATGACCTGACCCACTCTCGGGTAAAATAGCTGCACCGCCAGTCATATTTACTGCCGGTGTACTCGTTGAGCTCGTTGCTATATCACCGGATATCATTACACCTTCAGTAATCTCTATGTTTCCTTTGGCATAAACAGCATGATCAATTAACGGTGCAGTGCTTACTCCTTCTAAAATCAAGGAAACTGTTCGCTTTCTGCTTCCCACCACCCCAGTGGAAACAATGCGCACACCTGAAGGAATTTCTTCTATTTCTGCGGTGAAATATCCTTCGTCAAAGTTTACTTGTTCGGTGGTCTGACCTTTAATATCATCGTATTGATCTTCGTTTTCGAGTACCAATTGAGCAACCAAGTCAGCACCAGACCGGGCAATGT
>DUPA01000050.1 GCA_012838515.1 Natronincola sp.
ATTATATCAATCACCGCTTCGGCTTGAGACAAATCTAATCGTCCATTTAAAAAAGCCCTCTTTGTAAATTCGCCAGGCTCTGCCATTTTGGCTCCTAGCTCTAGGGCTAGAGATAATATTTCGCCAACTACAACCACACCGCCGTGACATTGAATTTCCACAACATCTTCGCCGGTGTAAGAACGTGGGCCTAACATGACAAGTACTATTGCCTCATCTACAATCTTTCCACTTTCGGGATAAACAACTTTTCCATAACGCATTTCATAAGATTTTAATTCTTTGATACTTTGACCTGCTTGGGTACTAAACATCATTGCAGCGATCTCCACAGCCTGTGGACCACTGAGACGAACAATCCCGATGCCACCTTCTCCCATTGGTGTTGCTATAGCAGCAATTGTAAAATCTGTCAAAGCCATCACCTCACAACCTATTTTACCATATATTAAAAAAATGGGTGTACCAAAGGCACACCCATACATTCTCATATTAACTAGGCAAGATTACTACCCTTCTATAAGGATCTTGACCTTCGCTACGGGTTTCTACACCGGGAAAGTCTTGGAGTGCCTGGTGAATTATGCGTCTTTCTGCAGCATTCATGGCATCTAGGGCTAGTCTTCTACCGTTTTTTTCAACCTTTGATGCGGCACGACTTGCCAAAGAGCGTAAACTTTCTTCCCGCCTAACTCTGTAATCGCCCACATCAATCTGGATTCTATTCCATTCACCTTCAGTTTGACGATTCACGGCTAAGCTTACTATATATTGTAAACTATCTAAAGTTTGACCACGACGTCCAATTAAGATGCCGAGATCATCACCATCTATTTGAAGTTTAATGGATTCGGAATCTTCTTCTCCTTGAACCTCAGCTGAAATGCCCATTTTACTTAGCAATTCGCGGGTAAACTCAAGAGCGGCTTCTAATTTATTAGCCTCGGGTTTTTCAATCAATTCAACTCGTACTTTCGCTTGTTTAGAACCTAAAATTCCTAGAAACCCTTTATTACCCTCATCTAGAATTTCGATTTGCACATCATCACGATCTGCATTAAGTTCTTGAAGTGCTTCGGCTATGGCCTCATCAACCGACCGAGCAACCACTTCTATAGATTTCATTATGCTTGACCCCCTTGATCAATCGGATACTTTTTATTAATCCAATATTGCTGTGCAATTGAAAAAACATTACTTGCTATCCAATATAAGACCAAACCCGAGGGTAATTTCCAACTAAAGACAAAGATCATAATCGGCATCATCATTGCCATTGTTTTTTGAGATGGATCAGTAGATATCATTTTCGACTGCAAATAGGTGGTTACCGCAGCCAATATTGGAAAAATTAATGTTGAATCAGGTGCGCTTAGGTTCCAAAACCCTAAAAAATTACTAGCTTCAGAAAATTCAAGTTCTCTTAGCACCCTAAAGAACGCTAATAATATCGGAAGTTGAATAATCATGGGCAGACAACCACTTAGAGGATTAATCTTATGCTCCTGGTACAACTCCATCATCTTTTGACTCTGCGTATCTTTATCATCTTTGTACTTCTTTTGAATCTCGTTAATTTCAGGCTGTAGCTTCTTCATAGCTACCATATTCTTGTTCTGACTCAAAGTCAGCGGATAGAGCATAAGACGTACAATTATAGTAGACAAAATAATACTTACACCATAACTGCCTGTAAATTTAAAGATAGTGTCTAATACCCATCCTAGTCCTTCGGCCAACAAACTCATCAGCTTACCCACTACTTTTGTCCTCCAATCAACTAAGGAACGGGATCATAACCTCCCGGATGCCAAGGGTGGCATCTCCCCATTCTACGTAATGCCATCCACAAACCTTTCCATCCATATTTAACAATGGCTTGCTTAGCATAATTAGAACAGGTAGGATAAAATCGGCAACTCCTCGGTAACATAGGTGAAATAAATTTTTGATACCCTTCAATAAGCAACAAAAAAAATCTAAGCATCATCTTTACCCCG
>DUPA01000051.1 GCA_012838515.1 Natronincola sp.
GATGTGAGTTGTTTTGTATTAAAGCTTACTCCCCTTGATGAAGAGAATGCTTTTAGTTATGTAAAAATGTGGGTTGAAAAAGACATCTTCTTACCAAGACAAATTGAGTACTACAATGCAGATAATACGGTGCAAAGGTTACTCACTACTTGGAATTTAAGGGAAGAAGCAGGTCGTTGGCGGGCTGAAAGAATGGTAATGGAAGATCTTATAAAGGGAAGTACGACTATCTTAGAAGTACAAGAAGTTGATTTTGAACAAGCTCTAGATGCATCCGTTTTTACTACTCGTAATTTAGAAAGGGGAATTTAAATGAATAATAGATCATTATTTGTACTATTTTTAATCGTTAGCTTGGTCAGTCTTACATCAATTTCTGTGCAAGCTGCTCCCCAAATTAGTGGAGAACTTTTAAGCAAGTTAGGTGTCGTTTTAGAAGACTCTTATAATCTGAGTGCAGGTCAAGAGGTGATTCTAAACTTAGATGAATCTTTAACATCAGGCGCTTTGCATCTTAAGTTTAAAGGAGATTATAAATTACCGGAAGGTGAATGGGCTCTTGATCTAGATGAGGGTTATTTAGATTATTATGCTCCCGATTTTGATTTGCGCTTAGGTAAACAACGCTTAAATTGGGGAACAGCATTACAATTAAATCCTACCGATGTAATTAATCCAAGTAACATAAATGATCCCTTAGGTGAGAAACTTCCCGTTTATCTTCTAAACTTAGATTATTATCTAAGTGATACATGGCAACTTACGGGGGTGTATGCTCCTTTTTTTACACCTGCAATCGCAGAATCTCCTAATCCCATGATTCAACTTGTTAAACCGGAGAACACGTTTAAAAATGGTGAATTTGCCATTAAATTGAGTGCCATGGCACTCCAGGGCATGGATTTTTCTCTAAGTTTTTATCATGGGAAAGAAAAAACACCTACACCGATTATAAAACCGGGAGAAGCACCTAAGGCTATCTTTAGGGATGTTAACAAACTTGGTGCTGATTATGCAACAACAATTGGTGATGTGGGCTTATGGGCTGAGGGAAGTGTTAACTTACCTAAGGACGGAGATAAAAATTTTGAAGTAATAGTCGGTGCAGACTATGGCTTTGATAATGGTCTTAAGATTGTGAGTCAGTTTGTTCATAGATCAGAGGGGGATAAAACCAATATAATCTTAGGTGGTCTCAATCAAGTAAAAGGACTCTATGAGTGGCAATTAGGTGGGGTATACAATATAACAGCTAAAGGTTTGATGCTTAACCCTGAGTTTAGTTATTCTTTAGCTGATGCAACTGTGTTTACTGCCGGTTTGCGTTATTTCAAAGATTCGATTGGGATCTTGCCGAATGAAGAGAATCAAGTTTACAGTCAAGTCAGCGTTAGTTTCTAGCTAGATAGGAATGTTCTCCGTCCATGTGGAATTTAGATACTGTATCCGAACTAAATCCGAGGAGGAGAACCTAAAGATGCTAGACAAGAGAAAATTGGCTTATACCTGCAGAAGAGATAGTGAATTAACCGCGCGCCTTATTGATAATTTACTCATACCTTTGGCCGAAGACAAGGAAAGGCTTGATAGTTTATTTCTTCAAAGTTTAGACGATGAATACGGTCATTTACTAGAGGAATTGGAGCCTGAATGGATATATGCACTCGTTCAGCAATATATTGCTTACAAGCTTTTTGGGCTCCATCGTCATGTGAAGAAATACTTAAACGAACCTCAATTGGCGAGAAGGAGTGCAAGGGAAAAGGGTTTTTTAGAATCTAGGCTTTTTAATCTTTGGCACTTTGCTTTCGCCCGAGTTAAAGAGGATTTAGGCAATGATTTTTTTGTAATGCGTAATGTCCTAACGAAGGAAGAATTTTTACTTTATTCACCGGGCGTGGGTAAATATGAATCGGACGGAGAACATTCTCTTTATTTTATCTTGCTCACGTTTAATGGCGAGTGTTATCAGACATATGGTCCGATTATGCCTTATTCCGGGTTACAGCCCCTTGATCTTTTGTATTTTGCCGGGCAACTGGATGAAAAGATCGGCGAATATTCAGAGGTACATCAAAAGATTCAAGAAGATCCTGTGCCATTTATGTTGTTAATGGTTGCATCAACTTTTCCTTTGACTTTTCACAAAAAAGACTTGGTAGTGTTTGGTTTGTCGGAAGTTAATGTTGCCTCTTTAGATCTTAAGAGATGGGAAGATTCTTTTAAGATAGAAGAACAAGACGGGGTTTACGAGCTTAATTTAAAGCGCTGGTGGTCGCATCCGCATTTTGCCCACTGCCATTATGCCCCTCACGATGGTAAATTTATTGTTTCGGCAGCAACCGAACGGGGCTGGGAAAAACTCGTTCAGGTGATTAATGATCTCGGTATGGAACTTGATTTGCAACCGGATGCATGTGCAACGGCGGCGGGTGCTATTGGAACTGAACGGGTTTTAGGGAAAAATGGCGTGCGCAGTCCTTACGGAGAAATGTTTGTCCCTGAAATTTCTGAGGAAGAAGAAGCGGGGCTGGAGAGAATTAACAACTTTTTGAACTTGCTCATGCCGTATCTAAATTCAAAAGAGCAATATGATCTTCGCGAATTAGCTGTTCAAGCAGGCATAGCTTATGATGAAGCACATATGGTGGCTAAACAAATTAAAGAAAAGTTTGAAAAGATGTTTTAAAACGGAAAATACTTCTGCTTTAAAAAGCGTATCTTCAGTATATGAATGAAATAATCAAAAGCACCACTCCGCGTTGGGGTGGTGCTTTCGATTTTTAAACTTTCTAATTAAGCTTAAATTTAAAAAGCGACCATCTTCCATCTTTTATCTACGCGCTTAAGCTGAATAGGCGATACAGCTGCATCAATATCTTCACTAATTATAGATGATTTTTCAAATATACCGTCTGGATTATGCGCGAGAATGTATCCTAACATCTTTAGAACTTCTAGATCTGTTTCTTTCTTAATTAAGCTTTTAACGAGCTCCGGATCAAAGGTGGTTTTTTGTATAATTGTTCCTTTACGAATAACCACTTCATTTTCATCTTCAATGATAGCATTCTTATCTTTAGCGGGCTCTATTTTGAATACAACTTTTGCTTCAATCATTCGCGAAATTTTAAATTCCGCTTCCATTGCCTTAGTCATCGTTTCTTTATCTAAGTTACCTTCGTCGGTATTAGGGAAATACATTAAGTCCATAAATCTCTTAGCATTTAAACTGGTATAGGCTTCACTTAACTCTTTTAAAAAGCCGCCTACAACTTTTACCACATTAGTAATTTTGACAAAAACTGGCTAAGCCCCTGTAAATTTATTACACCTTACGGGAGCGCGATGTAATTTTCTTGCATTATTTATAAAGTGTAGGATATAATTAAAGCAGGAGGGATTAGTATGCTTGCTCAAATTGTCATTGAAAACTTTCGCTCTTTTAAATATCGAACAGTGATTGACCTTACTAGAACACAATACGCCGCTTTAGCAAATACTAATACGCATGAAGGAATTGTGAAAGGACTCGCCTTTGTTGGAGGAAATGCTTCAGGTAAATCAAATATTCTTCTGGCAATTAGGCTATTACTTGATCTCCTTTTTAAGGAGCGAGAAATAGATAATCCTATGTTTCTTTGCTTTTTTGGCGATTCCAAGGAGTTTTCCATAGAGTATACTTTTAAAATTGATGACGTGGAAATTAAGTATACTATCAGAAATAATGTGATGAAGAAAATACTCACTGAAAGACTATTGCTGGACAACGATGAAGTTTTGGTTCGTATGGGTTCCGGTGCTGAGTCTGAGATCAGTGGCTCAAAAAAACTGTATTCGGAAAAGGAAGTTGCACCCACCACCCTTTTTCTTCGCACAATATTTTTTAATACAGGTTTTGCTGGTAATGAGATTTTGAAAAAGTGGTTTCGATTTCTCCAAAATTCCGTTTATTATAACGCTTTTGAACGAACATCCATGGCGTATGGTAATCAGAAGGTCGGTGCTTTTAGCTTTTTAGAAGAAAAAGGCCCCGAGGGAATAAATAAGTTTTTCGAAAAACATGGTCTACATCAAAGGATTGAGTATGCAAAGGAATTGGAAAGTGGAGGGGGATTAAGGATCTCCCTAGATGAAGGAAAAATGCCCTTTTTCAAAAGAGAGGATTGTAAAATTGCAATTCCTTATCATGAAGAATCACTTGGAAATCAGTTATTGCTACATTTTCTTCCTTGCTATTTTGCTACAATAGATAATTCGGGGATGTTATTAGTTGACGAGTTTTCAAGCGGGTTTCATAATGATTTGGAGACTCTTTTAATTAAAGAGTGGATGAAAACTGCGGAGGCATCCCAGTTATTAATTGTCACTCACTCGACGAATCTGTTGTCTACAGCTTTATTGAGACCAGATCAGATTTATTCTGTTAGTTTTGTCAATGGGGAAGGGAGTAGGGTTAAGCGTTTTTCGGAAGAAGGACCAAGGGTTGCCCAAAACCTCGAGAAAATGTATCGTAGCGGAATTTTTGGGGGAGTTCCTGAGTATGTGCAAGATTAGACTTAATAGAAATAAGAACATTGGTAGGGTTCTCTTTATCGTAGAAGGGGGTCGAACGGAATTTAGTTTGCTCCGTAGAATTTTTTGTGATCTTTTGCAGTATGAATATTTAGA
>DUPA01000052.1 GCA_012838515.1 Natronincola sp.
AACAGGGAAATAGATCAATGTTTAGTAAGCCATTGACTGAGGCTTTTCATGCTTTAATAAATACCAATGATCAGGCCATTATTTTAATTAACAGGCGTGGCTTTTCTTCTTTTGTCCTTTGCCGTGAATGCGGTCATGTGGTGGAGTGCCCGAATTGTCATGTATCATTAACTTATCATCAGAACGATAAGAGGATGCATTGCCATTATTGTTTTCATAAGGAAATTTTACCTAAGCAGTGTCCCGAATGTGCATCGCCGTATTTAAGACAGTTCGGTGTCGGAACAGAACAGGTGCAAGAAGTTTTGGGTAAAAAATTTCCTGAACTTAAAGCGATTAGATTAGATGCTGATTCCACTAGACGCAAGGGTTCGCATTCAGATATCTTGAAGCAGTTCGGCGAAGGAAAAGCTCAGGTGCTTATCGGTACCCAAATGGTGGCCAAGGGTCTTGACTTTCCCAATGTGACTTTAGTTGGAGTTTTAAGTGCAGATCTTGGTCTGAATTTCCCCGATGTAAGGGCGGCTGAACGAACATTTCAGCTCCTCACGCAGGTAGCAGGGAGAAGCGGTCGCGGTTTTAAGCCGGGACGGGTGATTATTCAAGCATATGAGCCGCAACATTTTGCCATACAATGTGCTCGCAACCATGATTACTTAAGTTTTTATCGGCAGGAAATAAGCTTTCGGAGAGCTCTCGGTTATCCGCCATTTCAGCATCTGGTGAGAATATTGTGTAGCGGACCTCAACAGGTAACGGAGCAAACCGCAAGGGAAATTTATGATTTCCTCTTGAACATGGGTATAAGTAAGGAGACGATTCTAGGACCATCTCCGGCTCCTATTAGTAGAATTCAGGGTAGATACAGGTGGCAGATTGTGATAAAAAGCACTTACCCTTTACAAAATGTTTTAAGGGGGCTTCCCACACCGAAGCAGCATGTAATAGTTGGTGTTGATTTTGATCCGCTTTTCATGCTTTAGTGTGTTATAATTTAGCTGTAAATAAATTTTACTAGAATTGAGGTGGGTACAAATGGCCAAATTGTCCATAGTTACAATTGGGGATCCCGTTTTGACGGAAAAGGCGGAAGAGGTACCCAAGATTACAAAGAGAATTTCTAAACTGATTGATGATATGTTAGAGACAATGTACGATGCCAATGGAGTGGGGCTTGCCGCACCTCAAGTTGGGATCAGCCAAAGAATAGCAGTTTTAGACGTTGGCGAAGGTCCGGTGGTTTTGGTTAATCCCGTTATCAAAAACGGCATTGGTGAAGAGATTGATGTGGAAGGTTGTTTAAGTATACCCGAACGTTGGGTTTACGTTAAACGTTATGAAAGCGTAGAAGTGACCGCTTTAAATGAGAAAGGTAAACCAATACGCATTGAGGCCGATGGCCTTTTTGCCAGGGCTTTGCAGCATGAACTTGATCATTTGGATGGAATTTTAATTGTGGATCGAATGATAGGAGAAGCGGAAGTTGAGATAGACGAAGAGGGTGAGTAAATGAAAGTTGTTTTTATGGGTACTCCTGAATTTGCAGTACCCTGTTTAAGGGAACTTCACGCAAAACATGAGGTTGTGGCAGTGGTGACGCAACCTGATCGTAGACGGGGACGGGGTCAGCTTTATTCTTTTTCCCCTGTGAAACAGTTTGCCGTGGAAAGGAACTTGAAGGTTTTGCAACCGGAAAAAGTGAATGATTCGGAGTTCATTGACGAACTGAGTGGTTATGAAGCAGATATTTTCGTTATTGTCGCTTTCGGGCAAAAGATACCGGAAAGCTTATTAAATATGCCCATCCATGGTTGTATTAATGTTCATAGTTCGTTATTGCCAAAATTTAGAGGGGCCGCCCCCATTAATGCCGCCATCGCGGCAGGTCATGGGCAAACTGGCGTAACCACAATGTATCTAGCATCCGGTTGGGATACCGGTGACATTATTTTGCAAAGGGAAGTGCCCATTTTACAGCGGGATACCGCGGGTAGCCTCCACGATCGATTAATGGAGATAGGTGCAGAACTACTAATAGAGACTTTGGAACAGATTGAAATGGGTAAGGCACCGCGAATTGTCCAAAACCATGACGAGGCAACATACGCGTTTAAGCTCAAAAAAGGGGATGGGCGGGTTGATTTGAGTCTCCCTGCCAGAGAATTGGATTTTCTTATTAGAGGAATGAATCCTTGGCCGGGCGCTTTTATTACTATTGAAAAGGAAGACGTTAAAATCTGGGAAGCACTACCTTGCGACGAAGGGGGAAAAGCCGGGGAAATTTTAGATATTTCGGCCCGCGGTCTTTTAGTTGGTTGCGGAAAAGGCTCATTACTGCTGCAGCGTTTGCAAAGACCTAATTCTAAAGCCACTTCCGGTCAAGATTTTGCCAATGGTTTACGTTTAGTTGTGGGTGATTCATTAAAAAACCCCAACCGTGCATAAACTTTCTGACACGGATGGGGTCAATGGATTAATTTAATCTAATTTTACTTCTTCCCAAAGCTGTAAAATTCTCTGAACTAAAGTATTTACCTCTTCAATGGCGTCGCGAATCTCTGTTGTTGCATTACTAGATTCGTCTGATAACCGCCCAACCTCTTCCGCTACTATATGGAATCCTCTTCCATGTTCGCCGACGCGAGCTGATTCTATGGCAGCGTTTATGGACACCATTTTGGTTCTTTTAGCCATATCGGCTATTCCCGTAATTAGTTCATTCATTTTTTCGGGTATCTCCGCTAAATCAAGGATCATTTCTTCAACCATTTGTTGCTGTTCTCTAATTCGATTTTGTACCGCGATATTTTCTTGTTCGAGCCGTTTTTCTAAAGTAATATCATATCCGAAACCTACTAAACCCACTATTTTACCGGAAGAATCCTTCATGGGAATTTTTGATGTTCGTAGCCATCTCTCATCTCCATTATCAGTGCCAAGGGTTTCTTCACGATCAACAATTGATTTACCGTCACGGAGGACTGTAAGGTCATCTTGGTAGAATTGTTCCGCTATATGGCGAGGAAAAAGATCGAAATCTGTTTTGCCTAAAATTTCTTCGACGTTGTCAACCCCTGAGTTTCTACAATCTGCCTGATTAGCCAAAATCTTACGGGCTTCACTATCCTTTGCATAAACTGCACTTGGTAAATTATTTGAAATGGAATTTAAAAGGATTTCATTCCAATAAAGCTTTTCATTCATCGTCTTTAAAGCATCTGTGGCATCTAGAATACAGATTAGCATTTTTCCCTTATCCAAAGCTTTGATTTGAATTAAGTAAGTTTGTTTCGACTCGTGATCTTGCCAAATGAGTCCTGCTAATCGCTTAGTTTTAAGTGCTTTTTGAGCTGCATCCTTTAAGTCTGTAAAGACACCCGATAATGTTGAGGCAAGCGATTGGTTCAACCGAAGCTCCGGTATACTTAAATAACGGGAAAATAATTTATTACCCTCTTGCCAGAGTAAGTCTTGAACCCTTCCTTGATAACCCAATTTAATTTCCACTATAGCTAGTCCAAGTTCTAAAGGCAAAGTGTTTCCATCTAGTGTTTGAAAAGAATCTTTGTTTAGCACACTAATACCCATAAATGACCACTCCCCTTATTGACAACTTTAATATAGTTTAACACAGAAGTAAAGTAAAAACAACAAAATAGCCGCGCCATGGGAAGTCGCTGATCTCTTATTTCGCAGAACGGTTAGCAACACATTGTAGAACCCTATTTTAACTGGGTTTTGAGTTTACAGATTACATAATATGAGTTTTCTTTAAAAATTTTGTAATCAAAGCAGGATTTTACTATTGATACTTAGAATATATCAACGAAATCGCTTTCGTATTAAAACATGTTTATGTTTAGTAAGGAAAATCAATTCTAATTATTAAACTTTGAAGTTTAGACTTTCCTTGCTTGGTAGACGGGAGATTTTAAATGAAGACCATTAAAGATATAGCTGAATTGGCCGGAGTATCTCCGGCAACGGTATCAAAGGTAATAAATGGATATTCAGATATTAGTGAAGCCACTCGTAATCGCGTTATGAAAATAGTGAGACGGGAGAATTTTCAGCCAAATCCCATTGCTTCCGGATTATCCGGCAAATCTTCTCGTTCGATCGGAATCTTCTTGCACTGCAATCCTTCCCGTGGAATCCATCATGCTTTTATGCATCAAATTCTTTTTACATTAAGGTCTCGCCTCGGTGAATACGGATATGATTGTGTTATTTTTTCAGATTTATGGTTACATAAAGGCAGTAATTTTCTTCACATTTGTCAAAATCGACGTGTGGATGGTGCTGTGCTTTTAGGCGTTGATAAAAGCGAGCCCGGCATAGCTGCATTATTATCTTCTGATCTACCTTCCGTGTTTATTGACAGTAATGTTGAGGGAAAACATGCTGTTGATGTGATTTGGGATCATTACGGCGGAGGACGAAAGGTTGCCGACTATCTTTACGAGTTGGGTCATTATAAGATCGGCCTTATTAAAGGCTACCCCAGTACTGAACCTACAAAGGGCCGTACAGCAGGGTTCTTAGACGGTTTGAGAAGTCACGGCTTGGAGATAAATCCCCAGTGGATTTTTGAAGGTGATTTTCTAGAAGAAACGGGATACAACGGCATGGGTTTTTTGTTAAAGCAAGAAAGGATACCCACCGCGGTGTTTTGTCAAAGTGATTCCATAGCTGTTGGGGCAATGCAAGCCGCCGAAGAACTGGGTTTTAGTTGTCCGGAAGACATTTCAATAATAGGTTATGACGATATTGAAGTTTGTCGCTACATGAGACCTCGCTTAACTACAATACGCCAAGATACTGCCGCAATGGGCGAAACTGTTGCAGATATATTACTTGATTTAATGAATCACGGTAAAACTCAAGAAAATTATCGATTATTACCGGTGGACTTGATTACTAGAGAGTCTTGCCGGAGGTTAGAGGAGGAAGTTTTGTGGGCAAAAAAATGTCAGAGAAGTTAAAAGTTAATCAAGTGGGTTATTTATCAGATGCCGATAAGATCTTTATGGTTGAAGGTGCCGATTCATTTACTAAATTTAATGTTCTGGAAATGTCAAGTAATGCTGTTGTATTTGAAGGAGAACTTGGATCTGTTATTGATGATGCAAATTCCGGTCACAAAATAAGGCAAGGTGATTTTTCCTGTCTTAATAAGCTCGGTCTTTATTATGTGGAAGTTCTCGGTTTGGGAGTATCATATTCTTTTCGAATAGCCGATGATGTTTACCGAGATACCTTAAGGGATGTTGTACGCTCATATGGTCTTCAACGTTCTAATACGCTAATTGATGATCCGATCACAGGGCTTAAAGTTGATTTTGGACATAAACAAGATGCAACCGCTCGCCTATATTTTAGTGATGAATATCATCAAAAGGATACAATTTTAGATGTGAGTGGTGGTTGGTATGATGCCGGTGATTACGGTAAATATATTCCGCCTGCAGCCACAACAATTGCTCAACTTCTTTTGGCTTATGAATTAAGGCCCGAATCATTTGTAAAGGGGCAAGTTGATTTTCCTTTCTCAGTATCTGACGAAGATAAAAATCTACCCGATTTACTTGTCGAATGTAAATTCGAGTTAGAGTGGATGTTGAAGATGCAACGCCCGGATGGTGCCGTTTATCATAAGGTGGCCGGACGAACATGGCCTGCGATGGATACAACGCCGGAGGACGATACTCAGCAACGTTATATTTACGGCATGTCAACATACGGTACGGCTCAATATACCGGTGCTTTAGCAATGGCGGCCCGTGTTTATAAACCTTTTAACCCCGCATTTGCCGAAGAACTATTGGCCAGTGCCGAACTTGCACAAAAGTACCTAGCAGGTAATCCATCGCCGTTTTTCCGCAATGATCCGGGTCAGGGAGATGGATCCGGTCCCTATGACAAATATACAGATGTGGAAGATAGGGTATGGGCATTAGCAGAATTATTTAGGACAACTCAAAAACAAGAATATCACGAGGCGTTAGTTTCGTTATATAAAGATGAGTTAACTTCCTCTCCGGGATGTATCGCTTGGGGAAATTCACTTCCTCTAGGACAGTGGGCGTATTTCTTAAGTGACGGGGCGGAACAGGATTTAAAGGACAAAATCGCCAATCAATATAAGCTTTTTGCTGAGAAAGCACTTGAACGTATGAGGATTGATGGTTATAAAAACATCTTAGAAAGTAAGGACTATACATGGGCTTCAGCTAAAAGTGGCTTGGCCTACGCCAATAATCTTTTATTCGCTAATTACATGGCAGCTAACGATGACTATGTGAAAGGTGCCTTAGAGCAATTGCACAATGTACTTGGTAGAAGTGCCACAGGATATTCTTATCTCTCAGGTGTCGGCAGTAAGCCTGCTCGTAATTTGCATCATCGTCTTTACGAGAGTAAATCTGTTTATATTCCCGGTTATTTGGTTGGGGGACCAAATAAATTTGGCGGAGATCCGGATTTAGATTCTTTTTTAGAAAAAGAGCGTCCCGCACCGGCGTTATCGTATTTAGATGTTACCGGTTCTTGGTCCTCTAATGAATACGCTATCGATTATAATGCGCCGTTAGTGTTTATGTTGGCTCATTTCGCATAGATTTTTACTTGTGCGGTAAAAGGGGGAATCTTAAGGATGTTATTGGCTAAACCCAGATCGCGAATTCTTGCTTTGGCAATAATCGCCTTTTTGTTTATATTTTGCACTTCAGCTTTAGCTCAACAAGATATTTTTGGTCTGAAGCGGGAAACGGATTTTCAAGATTATTTAGATATGTTTCCCACAATAGGTGTACTAGAAGATGAAATAGTAATTGATCCGGTTAATTGGTTTGTTTCCAGCCCTGAGGTGACGGAATGGTCTGATCCCACGGGTGAATTTCCCAATGCAATTTATACAGGGGAAGACGGCTATGTCGAATGGCAAATTAACGTACCGAAAGCAGGATTGTATAACCTAGGTATTAGTTACTACCCGGTCAAGGGGCGTCGTTCTACAATTCAAAGGGAAGTTTTAATCAACGGAGAGCGCCCGTATTTGGAAGCGGGGTATTTGGAATTTCACCGAATTTGGGGCGATTCGGGTCCGGCTAGAATAGATAACCAAGGAAACATGTTGCGTTCTACTCAAGTGGAACTTCCGGCCTGGAGAAATGTTTTGTTTTCCGATTCTATGGGAACATTTGCCCAACCTTTAAGTTTTCACTTTAATGAGGGACTTAACACAATAAGGCTATTAGGACGTCGTGAACCTTTGGTGATTGGGGAGTTAAGGGTGCTTCCCATTAAGAAGCACGAAACATACGAACAAGTTAAAGTCACCTACGATGATAATGGTCTTATGCCCACTTCCGGAATCAGTATAAAAGTTCAGGGCGAAGAGGCTGTACAACGTTCAAGTCCGAGTCTTTTTCCCATTACGGATCGTTCCGATCCCACTGTTGAGCCTTACCATCACACCTTATTGCGTTTAAATGCCATTGGCGGTGAAAGGTGGAGCAGACCCGGTGATTGGATCGCTTGGGAGGTAGATGTGCCTCAAAGTGGTTTATATCAAATTGCAATTAAAGCGAAGCAGAATATTCAGCGAGGATCTTATAGCTCAAGGAAACTGACCATTGATGGTTCGATTCCCTTTGCTGAGGCGGAGGCGATCCAGTTTCCTTATTCGACGCGTTATCAAATGAATGTTGTGGGTAATAGGGATTCCGGTGAAAAATATTTATTTTATTTGGATGAAGGCAAACACATCATTCAGTTAGAGAACGTTTTAGGCGAACTGGCCGATATTTTGAGAATAACGCAAGATAGCTTATATGAGCTGAATACAATTTATCGTCGTATCGTGATGATCACGTCGGCCAATCCGGATCCGATGCGTGATTATCAGCTTCAAGAACGGATACCGGGGTTAATTAATGCACTGAGACGCCAATCGGAGATAATGGGTCAATTAGCTAGGGAACTTCAGGAAATCACTAGTCAGTCCGGGACTCAGGTTGCGATTCTGGAGCAGCTTTCTCGCAGCCTGTGGATTATGGCGGAAAAGCCCGAAAGTATTCCCAGACGTTTAGAGGCGTTTAGGGATAATGCCGGTGCCCTGGGTACCTGGATTCTGGATACGCGTGAACAACCACTGCAGATTGATTACCTCATGGTCACCAGTCCGGACGTTGCCTTACCGAAAGCCACCCCTAATATATTTGAGGTTATTAAGCATGAAGTAGGATCTTTCATAGCTTCTTTTACACATGATTACACTTTGATTGGTGACATTTACGAAGAAGATGGCAGCGGTCGCAGTGCACCACTGAGGGTGTGGATGGGAAGTGGTAGGGATCAGGCACAAATACTGAAACTTATGATTGAGGATACCTTTACACCTAACACCGGGATTCCGGTGAATTTGGAATTAATTGAAATGGGTGTTTTGTTGCCGGCAACCCTTGCGAAACGCGGTCCCGATGTGGCGCTAGGTGTGCAAGATACGCAACCGATGGATTTCGCATTGAGGGGCGCGGCTGTAGATTTAACTCAGTTTTCTGATTTTAATGAGGTAGCCGAACGATTTCATTCAAGTGCTTTGGTGCCATATTCTTTTAGAGATTCAATCTATGGATTACCGGAGACGCAGAGTTTTGCTATGCTCTTTTATCGAAAGGATATATTAGAAGAACTAGACTTGGAGCCACCCAAAACTTGGGATGATGTTTTACGATTGGTTCCCGATTTAAATAAAGATCATATGGATTTTGGTTTGCCTTATTCAGGTATTGCCCAAGGGGCAAGCGGTTCAATTGGTGAAGGTAGTGCCACGGTGTCGGTCTTAGGCCATGGTGGAGTATCAACTCTTTTAACTTTGTTATTTCAACAAGGTGAGTCCTTATATCTCCCGGATGGCAAAGCCACCAATTTGCACAGCGAGGCTGCAATTGATTCTTTTACTCGGTGGACAGAGCTTTATGAACTTTACGATCTGCCGCTATGGTATGATGCGGCCAACCGATTTAGAATGGGAGAGATGCCCGTACTAGTATCTGATTTTCAGTTGTATAATTTCCTTTCCGTCTTTGCACCGGAATTACGTGGTGAATGGGATTTTACTTTAGTTCCCGGAACTTTACGGCCCGATGGGACAATTGATCGTTCTGTTCCCGTGAGTGGACCGGCTGCGATGATTTTGGATGCGGCTAAAGACAAAGATGCTGCTTGGGAGTTCTTAAAATGGTGGACTTCCACTGAAACCCAAGTACGATTTGGACAGGAGTTAGAATCTTTGATGGGACCGGCTGCCCGTTATGCTTCGGCAAACTTGGAGGCCGTTCGCCAATTGCCCTGGACAGTCGAAGAATATCGTTTGCTAGAAGAACAACGGTCTTGGGCAAAAGGGGTTCCGAATGTTCCCGGTGCGTATATGGTCGGGCGTCACCTGGATAATGCCTTTAGACGAGTGTTTTATTCTAATGAACCTGCTCGCGATACCCTTTTGGATTACAATAGAGTGATGAACGAAGAGATTTCTTTAAAGCGAGCAGAATTTGGTATTATTGACGAGAGGTAATAATAGAGGGAGGGTGCGGTGCTCCATGAGTGTAATGGCTAAGCCTAATTGGAAAAACTGGATCGCAATGAAATGGGCTGAGGTACGGGCGAACAAAACGTCTTACTTATTTTTGGCACCTTTTGGGATTTTCTTCTTCATCTTTACGGTGTTTCCCGTTCTAATAGCGATTGGATTAAGTTTTACTTATTATAATATGCTTGAACCACCGGTGTGGGTTGGGTGGCAAAATTATCTGCGACTGTTTCTTGCAGATGATGTTTTTCTAATAGCTGTAAAAAACACATTTATATTCGCTGCTATCACAGGGCCTTTGAGTTACTTCTTGTGCTTAATCTTTGCGTGGATGATTAATGAACTTCAGCCTAAACTGCGGGCGTTTTTAACTTTGCTTTTTTATGCTCCTTCTATTTCGGGGAATTTATTTTTGAT
>DUPA01000053.1 GCA_012838515.1 Natronincola sp.
CAATTTTATTTTCGAATATCTTTTACTGTGGGCTACTGCAAATGTACTAAAAATTAACACGAGACCTTCAAGGTTAGTGTTAGGATCTGCAGTGGGAACAATTTATTATTTGCTCTATCGTTTAGCCAGCTTAAACCTGCTTCCCTTTTATGGATTACTTAGATTTTTCCCTATGGTAATTCTTGTTTCATTGGCCATGGTCGTTATTACGTTTTATCCATTTAAATTCCCTCAACTAATAAGACTAATTGGCTACTTTTACGGAATCGGCTTTGCTTCTGCAGGCGCCGGTCTCGCCGGGGCTTTTTTAATAGGAGGACTGGAAGCACCCCATTACATTATGGGTACATTTATTTCGATTCTAACAATTTTAATCATAGCGGAGCTAGGTTGGGGAATAGTTCATGAAAGAATGGCTAGTAGGATCTATCAAATCCCCTTAGAGATATTAATTGGGGAACATCGTATAAAGCTGAAATCACTAATTGATACGGGCAATAGTTTGAAGGATCCACTAAATCAAAAACCTGTAATCATCGTGGAGCAACAAGCGGTTAGTAAGTTTTTGCCTCCACTATTAAATGAAACAATATCTTCTTTAGAGGAAGACGCACTATGTACAATAGAGGATTTGGCTTCTTTAGATGAATGGCAAAAAAGGATACGCCTCATTCCCTATAATTCGATCGGCAAAAAGAACGGTATGCTTATTGGTTTTAGGCCGGACGCAGTCCTTATAGAAAATCAAATTTTGAAGCGCAATCTTCATCCCACAATTGCCATACATCCCCATCCTTTAGACCCAAATGGGGAATATGAGGCACTTGTGCCTGCATATCTCATTGATACGTCGTATGAATCCACCAATTTTAGGGCTAAAGAAGGAGGTAAAACACATGTCAGCACATCCTCTTCAGATGTTTAAATTTAGAATTAGATTTAGTCTAGTTCGATTACTAAATAAGATGGGCTTCAGTCCCGAAGTTCATTACATTGGTAGTAATGAGGTTCTGCCTCCACCCCTTTCAGCTGAAGAGGAAAAAGAACTACTCGTGCGCTTACAAGATGGCGACTTGAAGGTTAGAACGCCGCTGATCGAACGAAATTTGCGTTTAGTTGTCTACATTGCACGGAAATTCGAAAACACAGGCATCTCCACTGAAGATTTGGTTTCCATCGGAACAATCGGATTAATTAAAGCAGTTAATACTTTTGATCCGTCCAAAAACATTAAGTTGGCCACATATGCTTCCAGATGTATCGAAAACGAAATATTAATGTACCTTAGGCGCACAAGTAAGTTAAAATCAGAGGTCTCTTTTGACGAACCTCTAAATGTTGATTGGGATGGTAATGAACTGGTATTAGCCGATGTGGTGGGAATAGAAAGCGACATTATTGTACACATTGAAAAAGAAGTTGATAGAGCCCTTTTACTCACTGCTTTACGACAATTATCGGGCCGCGAGAAAAAAATCATGGAATTACGATTTGGATTAAACACAGAACAAGAAAAAACCCAGCGAGAAGTGGCTGAGCTTTTGGGCATTTCCCAGTCTTATATATCAAGACTTGAAAAAAAGATTTTAAAGAAGTTAGAGCGAGAAATTAAAAAGATGGAATAGATGAGGAATGAAGTACGTCTACGAAGGTTAAAAAATAGATGGTTCCGCAGTATATGGGAACCATCTATTTATTTAGATGAAATATGAAGTGTTTTTCACCGGCCACTACTTTTTTCTTAGAAACGCCGGAATGTCTAATTCATTATCTGTGAAAGGCCTGACATCTAACTCTTTAGTAATTTTAAACCCCTCATTCTTTTTGGGCAAATCAAAACCGGTGGCGATTACTGTAACCCTAATGGAATCGCCTAGACTTTCGTCAATAACGGCTCCAAAAATTATATTGGCATCCGGATCGGCGGCTTGAGCAACAATTTCTGCCGCTTCATTGACTTCAAATAATCCTAAATTCGAACTACCCGTTAAACTAAGGAGGATCCCTTTAGCTCCTTCAATTGATGCCTCTAATAAGGGACTCGATATGGCCTGACGAGCCGCCTCTACTGCCCTTTCTTCACCTGAGGCATTACCTATACCCATTAAAGCAGATCCTGCTTCTGTCATAATTGTTCTCACATCGGCAAAGTCTAGATTAATCAATCCAGGAACAGTAATTAAGTCGGAAATGCCTTGTACGCCTTGGAGCAAAACATCATCGGCTACCTTAAATGCATCGAGCATTGATGTTCGCTTTTCCACTACTTGTAAAAGGCGATCATTAGGAATTGTAATCAGGGTATCAACCCTATTTTTAAGTTGTTCTATGCCCTTATCCGCCTGCTCTCTTCGGCGACGACCTTCAAACGTAAAAGGCTTGGTCACTACACCAACGGTAAGGGCCTGTAGTTCTTTGGCTATCTCCGCCACTATCGGGGCTGCACCTGTACCGGTTCCCCCGCCCATTCCAGCGGTAATAAATACCATATCGGCCCCTTCAAGTGCGGCACGAATTTCGTCACGAGATTCCTCTGCCGAACGTTGACCTATGGTAGGATCAGAGCCTGCACCTAAACCTTTGGTCAACTTTTCGCCAAGCTGAATCTTTATTTGGGCCTCAGACATTTGTAGAGATTGGGCATCTGTATTTAACGCAAGGAATTTAATACCCTTTAAATCAGCCGCGATCATGCGATTAACAGCATTGCTGCCGCCACCGCCGCAACCAACCACTTTTATATCAGCAAACTGAACATTATCAAGATCAAATTCGAACATGGGATCCCCCTTCTTCACCATCAATTTACAAGTTCGATTTACCCATTTCCACATTCATAGCGCATTTCCTTTTTCAGTAATAAAAAAACTATAAAATCGTAACCACCGGATTGCGAGGAACTCGTAAATCTATTTTTTTTGCTTTTGCATTCTTTTGTGCCAAATCATTCAAGATTTGCTCTAAAAGCCTAAACTTCTCTCCTAATTCAACTGCCTGTCCCATAAGGATCTCCGTGCCTGAACTATCAATAAAAGTGCGGGTTTGAACATTCCACTCCGAAATAGACTCATGCAAACTCCGGGGTATACTTTTCATTACCCTTGCCGTAGATCTTATTTGCTCTGCAGAGTCTAGATCAAGGTTATTTACGATGGGTAGATGGTATACAGAGGTACTGCTAGTAGGGGGCAACAACTTCCCTTCCCCATCCATTAAGATCCACCCGGCGGGAGTAGGTATCTGTGCTATTGGTTCACATTCTGTTATATTTACCATTATCCTATTCGGCCATCTCCATGAAATCTTTGCACTGTCAATCCAAGGATGGTCCACTAAAGTTCCGATTAAATCCCCCGTATCTAACCGCCAAACATTAGTAGGTGCCATATTTATATATGAATCTAACTGATTAGAATCTAAATAATGTAGGCCTGTCCATTCTAAGTTTTCTGTTATGAAGATATTGGAATTAAACCAAGAGTACATAAGAATAACTAGAGAAACAATAAGCATAGATAAGGCTGTCTTGGTCTTAGATTTGTTTGAAACCACTGAACCCACCCTTTTAACATGTAATTCTGCTGATTTTTGCACCCAGTTCCCTTAATCTTAATTCCATAGATTCATAGCCTCGCTCAATATGTTCGATTCCTTCAATGGTGGAATGTCCGTCAGCACAAAGCGAAGCTAATACCAAGGCGGCGCCTGCCCTTAAATCGCGAGAAACCAATCCCGTTCCTTTAAGTCTTCTATCCCCGATAACGCGTGCTTGCCCCTCTTCTACATCTACTTTGGCTCCTAGTTTTTGCAATTCAGTTATATAACCAAACCGCCTATCGAAGACAGATTCTGTAAGTAGGCTTATACCATGTGCTTGTGTAGCCACAGCTACCATTTGCGGTTGCAAATCTGTGGGAAACCCGGGATACGGCTCTGTGAATAAGTGAAAGGGCAAAAGTTTTTGAGGTGAATCTAAAGTTATTGAATCATTTTTTATATCCACATAGGCTCCCATTTCCCTGACCACTTTTATCAAAGATGCAAAATGCTTCGGTCGAACATTAGTTAAGGTACCCTTGCCGCCTGTGATTAAAAGAGCCAAAAGATAAGTACCGGCTTCAATTCTATCTGGTATAACACTATAATTCGTTGCTTCTAGTTCTTTGACGCCGGTTATTTTTATGGCAGATGTTCCGGCCCCGCTAATTTTTGCGCCCATTTTATTCAAATAGTTTTGCACATCAACAATCTCAGGTTCTCTGGCGGCATTACTTATTATGGTATCACCTTGGGCTAAAGTGGCAGCCATCATAATATTTTCGGTCGCACCAACGCTGGGATAATGCAAGTGTATGTTTGCTCCATGCAATTTATTTGCCCTAGCAATAAGTAACTCGTCTTTTACATCAATTGATGCACCCATTTTTCTTAAGCCTTTGAGATGCAAATCTAGTGGACGTGTACCTATGGCACATCCACCCGGATGGGCAACTTTTACCCAGCCTAATTTTGCTAAAAGCGGGCCCATAACTTGTATCGATGCACGCATGGATTTAGCTAGATCATCAGGAACTCGGCCATGAATAGAAGTTACATTCAATTCCAATATATTTGACTGTAGCGCTACTTCGGCACCTAGTGCTTGTAACACTTCACACATCGTATATACGTCAGAAATATGCGGTACGTCAGAAAGAACATATTTCCCATTACCCAATAAAGATGCAACCATTAGCTTAAGTGCAGAATTTTTTGCTCCGTTTATTCTAATTTTTCCCTCTAAATGGTGCCCACCTTCAACTTGAAAACAATTCATGGTATCACCTCTACCCTATTCATTCCGTTCATTCTATGCGGAATGGGGTTTTAGGTGAAACGCGAATCTATTCTCTACATTGGGCAGAGATATTAAGTAAAATACCTATACCTGCTAAACTAATTAAAAGTGATGAACCTCCATGACTAATAAAAGGTAACGGAATTCCTGTTACCGGTAGAGAACCACTGACAACGCCAATATTAAGCATGGCTTGAAAAGCAATCATGGATGTTATGCCTATTGCTAATAAACTTCCGTAAAGATCAGGAGCACGCATGGCAATTCGTAATCCACGCCAAGCAATTATGAAAAAAAGAAACAACACCGAAACCCCACCGAGAAACCCCAATTCTTCACAAAGAATTGCGAAAATAAAGTCTGTGTGGTGCTCGGGTAAGTAAGAAAACTTTTGTCTGCTTCTTCCAAGACCGAGTCCGAATAAACCCCCCGAACCGATGGCAAGCAAAGATTGTATCACATTCCAACCGGTGTCAGTAGGATCTGACCATGGATCTAAAAAGGCAAACAGCCTTCGCACACGATACTCTTTTCTACTTACTATATAGATCAAAACCGGTAAAGAAACCACAATAGTCGATACAAACTGACCCAAGTGGGCACCGCCCACAAAAAGCATGACGAATACCGTGAAAACCAACGCAGCCCCCGTTCCAAAATCAGGTTCTAACATTATTAAAAGGAACTGTCCCGCAGTAATAACCAAGATAGGTAAAAATCCCTGTAAAAATTTGCGAGCATTTTCCCGTTTATTGCTTAAATATACGGCCACATAGTTGACCATAATTAATTTAGCCACTTCTGAAGGTTGTAGATTAAATCCGGGAAGGCGAATCCAGCGTGTTGCTCCTCCTGTGCCTTTTCCGATGAATAATACCAAAACAAGTAGTACAAATGAAAGCACAAGACCCGGCAGGGCCAACGGCTTAAAAATACGATAATCAACCTTCATTAAAATAAACATAAGTACCAATCCCACAAGGGCTAGAATTGTCTGCCGCTGAACATAATGATAGGGATTGCTGAATTCAGACAGACTCATAATAGACGAGGCACTAAAAACCATGACCAGCCCAAGACTGAGTAAAACAATAACGGCAACAAAAATAAAAAGATCCGGTTTTCCACCTTTTACGAACATGATTTTCGCCCCCTCCCTAATCTTTATGCATTTAGAGGATCGCCCACAACCCAAGAACCGCAAAAATTATGGAAATTAACCAAAAACGAATCATTACTTTACTCTCCGCCCAGCCCAATAGTTCAAAATGATGGTGCAAAGGGGCCATTTTGAAAAGGCGCCTACCTTTTGACATTTTAAAATAAATAACCTGCACTATGACGGATAAGGTTTCTATTACAAATAACCCCCCCACTATGGGTAAAAATAAAGAGGTTTTTGTTAAAGTCGCGAGTGTAGCTAATGCTGCACCCAAGGCCAAAGAACCGGTATCACCCATAAAAACTTGTGCAGGTGGTGCATTGAACCAAGAAAAACCCAAACAAGCACCGACTAATACACCACTGAACACCGCCAGGTCATAATAGCCTAGTAAATAGGAGATTAATCCTATTACAGTCGCACTTATGGCGGTGCTCCCCGCGGCTAACCCGTCAAGCCCATCAGTTAAATTTACTGCATTGGCGGCGCCGACAATAACTACCGCCGTAAAAGGAATAAAAATGAACGTCGGTAAAACCAAGACTTGTTTTGTAAAAGGAATTAATAAATCCGTACCAACCCTGGCACTTGCGTATATAGCGATCAAAATCGCCACACCGAATTGGGCCACCAATTTTTCCCGTGCACGTAAACCCAGAGATCGTTTAGCGATGATTTTAATAAAATCATCTAAAAAACCCACAAGGGCGAAAGCCAGAGTGGCAAAAAGCATGATTATGTTGTTGTTTGTCACCGGGGGAAAAAGGACAACCGCGACAACAATGGAAAACACAATCAAAACGCCTCCCATGGTGGGAGTGCCTTCTTTGTCTAAGTGGGTTTTGGGACCATCATCTCTGATTTGTTGCCCAATCTTTAATCTACGCAAATAACGAATGGTTCGCTGGCCTAGTAATAAAGAAACCCCAAAAGCAATAAAGGCGCTTAAAAAGAGAGTAAAGGGAAAAGACATTATTCTTCACCTTTCATTAAATGTTCTACAATTCTCTCAAAATGTAGACCTCGGCTTGCTTTTACTAAAACAAGGTCACCTTCGGAAAATTCGTATTTAGCTTGCAGAAATTCGTCTACAGATGAGAAGATTTCGCCTTTACCAGCACCTTCCCGCATTAAGTTTGCATATTCACCTATAAAGATTAAATCATCACTGGACTCACCTGCACATTCACCAATCTCCCTATGTGCTTCTTCGGCTATATCGCCCAATTCCAACATGTCACCTAAAATGATCACACGTCTACCTGAACAATACATATGAGTTATGGTGTCTAAAGCAGCCTTCGTAGAGTTTGGGCTGGCGTTATAACTATCATCAATAATAATAACGCCATCAGAATTGCGCTGGACTTCTAGGCGCATTGAACTTAAAGAAATCTTTTCAAGGGATTTTGCGCCATCAATTAACGGGATATCAAAATGTAAGCCAACGGCTAATGCAGCGCAAGCATTCCAAACGTTGTGGATGCCCGGAATTTCTAGTTGCACCTGTATTTCCTCTTCGCCTTCAAGTTCCACAGAAAACGAGGGGTGACCTTCTAAACTGGGCAATATGCCCCTGGCAACTAAATCATTTGCCACATCAAGACCATAATAAAAAAGTTTGCCTTTAAATGAGCGGGCTTGACCCCTAACCGATGGATCATCGCCGTTCAAGATGGCAATTCCTTCGGTATCCATCGCCGCGAGTAGCTCCCCTTTGGCTTGAGCGACATTACCCATACTACCTAAAAGCTCTAAGTGAACCGGGCCAATATTCGTTATTACCCCGTAATCAGGTGGACAAATTTCGGTTAGTTGCTTAATCTGACCAAGTCCGCGCATACCCATTTCAGCCACTAAGATCTGATGTTCCTCATTAAGTCCTAAGACGGTTAAGGGTACGCCGATCTCATTATTAAAATTATTTTCTGTACCATGCACAGAATACTTGGTGCGCAAAACCTGAATAACCATATCCTTAGTAGATGTTTTACCATTACTTCCGGTAATCGCCACTACCGTAACGGGATATTTTTTAAGGTAAGTTCTGGCTAAGTCTTGCAACGCTTGCAAAGGATCATCCACATATACAACCCCGGGGCCTGGATGGGAACCCTTTTTCACAATAGCAAAACCACCTGCAGCCAGCACTTCAGGTACATAATCATGACCATCTGCATTTTCCCCCGGTAACGCAATAAAAAGGCTTTTTTCTTTTGCCAATCGGCTGTCAATAATGACATTATTTGCAACTCCGGCGCCAACCGCTTGACCTTTTGTAAATTCTGCAATTTGTTCCAATGTTAATGGACGCATTAATATTTCAGCTCCTCAATGGCCATCTTTACTTCTTCCACATCATCAAAATGAATCCGACCCTGGGCGAATTCTTGGTAATTCTCATGACCTTTACCTGCAATGATTACCAAATCATTTGGTTTAGCCATACTGATCGCCTGTCGGATAGCCTCTCGTCTATCTACAATAATACTATATTGAATCCCCGAGCCGACCTGCTGTACACCTTGCTTTATTTCTTCGCAGATCGTTAAAGGATCTTCTGTACGGGGATTGTCAGAGGTGATAATAATAATATCACTTAACCTTGCTACAACCGAACCCATCAGTGGCCGCTTGCTTTTATCACGATCGCCGCCAGCCCCAAAAACCACTATTAATCGCCCATCATCCAAAAGTTCCCGGGCCGTATGCAAAATATTTTCCAAACCATCGGGCGTGTGGGCATAATCAACTATCACATGCAAGCCTGATTTATTATCAACCTTTTCAAATCGGCCGGGTACACCGGGAAGCATTTTTAGACCTTCTTGTATTTCTCCCATGGTTATGCCTTGGCTTTGGCAAAGAGCTGCGGCACCAAGGGAGTTATACACGTTAAAATATCCGGTTAACCTTAATTTGATGGGAATTTCATGGCCTCTACCCTTAAGTATATAAGAAACCCCGGACTTTTCCAACTTAATCTTTTCGGCTCTTAAATCCGCTTTACTATTTATACCATAAGTAACGATGGGTTCGGAACAGAGAGCTTTAAGATGGACTGCCCATTCATCATCAAGATTAATTATGGATGGTCCGCATACTTTATTAAATAATTTTACTTTGGCCCTAAAATATTCATCAATACTCGAATGATAGTCCAAATGGTCTTGGGATAGATTGGTAAATAATGCACCTGAAAATTTAACACCAACCGTCCTTTCCAACTCTAAAGCATGTGACGAAACTTCCATGACCGCAAAGTGAAGCCCTTCATCCACCATTGCCGCTAAAATACGTTGCAGGTCGGATGCTTCCGGTGTTGTACGATTGGATTCAAAAACTTTATCACCGATCACGGTTTGGATGGTGCCAATAATCCCAACTTTGTATCCCGCGGCTTCCAAGATTGACTTCACCAAATAAGTGCATGTGGTTTTCCCATTTGTGCCTGTAATTCCTAAAACTCGAATCTTTTCACTGGGGTTAGCAAAAAAATTCGCACTGACCAAGCCAAGAGCACACCTGGTGTTCTCGACCAATATTTGCGGTAAGTTAAGATCGGGAATCCAATGTTGCACCAATGCTGCTGCGGCACCGTTTTCCATAGCCTGTTGTGCAAATTTATGACCATCGGTTTTATGCCCCAAAATCGCGACAAACAAGTCACCTGGTTTAACCTTACGAGAATCATAACTAATGCCGGTTACTTCGCATTCGTCACCACGCATCTTGTATTCAAGTCCCGTCAACACCTGTCTTAAATGCACATATAGTCCCCCTAAATTCTAGATTTCAAAATTCACCTCAATGACCGAACCTTTAGGCACCTTCGCACCAGCGCTTGGAGACTGCTTTTTAGCGATACCGCTTCCTTTAATAACAATTCGCAACCCGTATTCGGAAAGTTTAGCCGATGCGTCACGCATACTTAAACCAAGTATGGATGGAATAGTTACTTCTTCAAAATCATCTTTGTCTTGAAATGACAAATGGATGGTGGTCTGGGGAGTTACCCTCGAACCCGGACCGGGAGTTTGCTCTCTAACGAAATTACCGTCACCCACAAGCGACCACTGAAGATTATTCGCACTTAACCTTGCCATGGCTTCAGTGGGAGAAAGACCCGATAGGTTAGGAACGGTAACAAAAGACGAACGCGACTTACTTATCTGCCGCCTTTTTATACCCAAATTTTCTAGGCCTTCCCCCATAATATCCCTGAAAAGCGGTGCGGCAATTACGCCACCATAAGCTAACTCAACCTTGGGGTTAAACAATAGAACTAAAACAGATAAAGCAGGATCATCCACTGGTGCAAAACCCACAAAAGAAGCAATGCGTTCTTCTCCATAACCACCATTTTTAGGAACCTCCGCCGTCCCTGTCTTCCCGGCGATGAAGTAGCCGTCAACTTCAGCTCTATTTCCATTACCGTTCACTACAACAGATCTTAATAATTGACTTACTGATGTGGCTGTATCTTTACTTATTGCGGTTTGAGTAATTACGGGTTTGAATTCTTCAACGAGCTTCCCTTGATAATCCCGAATTTCTTTAACGAAATAGGGTTTTAACACTTTACCCCCATTGGCTACGGAATTCACGGCAGACAGGAGCTGCAAGGGTGTCACTGCAATACCCTGACCAAAACCTATATTAGCCCACTGCAAAGTTCTACCACCTATATACGGTGAAAGGACTGTGCCCGAAATTTCCCCGGGAAAGTCCACTCCTAATTTCGCTCCAAAACCAAAGTTTGTAATCGCTTGATGAAATTTTTCGGGACCCAACTCCACGGCCAATTTAGCAAATACAATATTGTCTGATCTTTCCATTGCTTCTAAAAAAGATACATTTTGAACTGTTCTAACTTCGGAATTTCTAACCTTTCCACCTCCCACATCCCAAGAAAGACCGCTTTGAAAAGAGCGTTCACTATGTGTTAAATTAAGTTCTAGACCGGCCGCCGCGGTCACAAATTTAAAGGTAGAACCGGGTTCATATTGATCAGTAATGGCGATATTGCGACGATCGCCCGTCTTTACCCTTTGATAATTGTTCGGATCGAATGTGGGAAAAATGGCATTGGCTAAAATTTCCCCTGTGGTTGGGTTCATTATTAATACAAGACCACGATCACTTTGACTTGCCATAACCGCTTCTTGCAATTTCTTTTCGGCCATATGCTGGATTACTGAGTCGATGGTCAAAATTAAATCATATCCCGCTTGCGGAGGAATGAATTCTATCTTCCCCCCGGGGATATTCCGATCTGAAGCATCCTTTTCACGGGATTGTTTTCCCGGTATGCCCCTTAATGTTGAATCGTAATAATACTCTATGCCTTCTAGCCCCTGATTATCAGAACCGGCTATACCAATAACATGAGCTGCCAAAGACCCTTGAGGATAATAGCGTTGCGGCCTTTTGACCAATCTAATGCCGGGTAATTTAAGCTCACGAATGGCACGTGCGTTTTCTAGGGATAATCCCCTTTCCAGCCATACGCTAACTGAATTTGTATTACTTAATAATCTCACAAGATCATCAACGGACAACGTCAAATAAGGAGCCAATTGCGTTGCCGTACCTTGAACATCGACGATGTTATCCGG
>DUPA01000008.1 GCA_012838515.1 Natronincola sp.
AAAAAAGCATGAAAATAAAAGTGAATTTATTGGCTATGCCGACTGCAGCAATGTTAGCTTCTCCTAGACCACCGACTAGAATATTATCCACAAGAGTAAAACTATTAAAAATTAGGTTTTGCAAAGTGATAGGTACGGCAATTTTTCTTAATAGGGTCCAATAGCGTTTATCTCTAAATGTGAGTATTTTCATGTCTACATCCTTCGTGGGGGACAGACCCCCCATTTATTGTCAGTGATGCCGTTGCATACGGCAATCGGCGTTAGAACACTAAAAGGAATACTCTATTGGTTGCATATCTCCTTTAATTAAAAATTGGGGGACAGACCCCCCAAATTGTGGAAGTGGTTTCTTTATCGAACTAAATAATCAGAATATTTGGAATTGGTGCAGGAAATTCGCTTTTGGTATCGAAACATGGAACGGAATAAAGTGTAAAGGGGGATTTATATGGCGCGAAAACCTAGAATTTGGTATCCGGGAGCAGTTTATCACATTATGTGTCGGGGCAATCGTCGTCATGAAATCTTTAGAGATGATGAGGACAGGCGTGTATATTTGGAAAAGTTATTGTGGGCCAAGTTAAGTCATAATTGCCGCATTCTATCTTATTGCTTAATGCCTAATCATGTTCACTTGCAAGTGGAGACTACTTACCGGCCCATATGGGAGATGATGAAACAGCTCAATATGATGTACGCTATCTTTTTTAATAAGAAATACGATCTTGTGGGGCATCTTTTTCAAGGGCGCTATCGTGATGTGGTGATTGATAGTGATGCTTACAACTTAGATGTAAGTTGCTATATTCATCTAAACCCGGTAAAGGCCGGTATGGTTGATAGTCCTGAGGATTATCCTTGGAGTAGTTTCCGAAATTACATGGGTAGACGTAAAGATAATATTGTTTGCACCGAAAGGGTTTTGAGTTATTTTCTCGGCAAATGTAGCGAAAGCTACCGAAAATATGTGGAGGGATCGTCATAGCGTCATAATGGGGGACAGACCCCCCAAATGTTTCCAGCTGCCGGAGCAGACTTGTTACTTTTTAGTAGTATTCTAGATTAACCATGCAGGTATTATCGAATTATCCTCGTCAAGTGGGAGTAGATTGGCAGACATACATATTATTGCACCTGAACCCACCGATATTTGTTTTTCTTTAATTAGAGGATTAAGGACGTTAAAATGTTTAATTGTAGATTTTTGGGGTGCGGCTGATTTTTTGATCTCCACCGGAAAAAGTGTATTGTCATAATGGAGTAAAAGATCGATTTCCCTTTTATCTTTGTCGCGATAGTAGAGCAAAGGTGGTTCTTGGCCTGCGTTTAAATAGGTTTTGTAGATCTCGGAGAACACCCAGCTTTCAAAGAATTGACCCGACATGGCACCAAGCTCTAATGTTTCCGGAGATTTCCATTTTAAAAGATGGGCACATAGCCCTGTATCTAAGAAATGCAGCAAAGGCATTTTTACAATGCGTTTAAGCATGTTGTTGGAATAGGGTTGTACTAGAGCCACTAGACCGGAGGAAATCAAGATTGAAAGCCATCGTTTGGCTGTAGGTGCACTAATTCCCGCGTCACGAGAAATCTCGTCATAATTAACCGGTTTCCCTGTTCTGGCGGCAATTGAAATCATGAAATTATAGAAAACCATCTCATCTGCAACTTGAGTTAAGTCCCGTATATCCCTTTGCAAATATGAGTTTATATAAGAGGCAAAAAAGGTCTCAAGATCTACTTCCGGATTTTTGTAAAGGGCAGGCAAGCCTCCTTTATAAATCTGCCGATAGATTTCTGTAACAGTCACGGGTTGCACTTTATCTACCCTTTCGAGCAATCTATCAAATTCCGTAGTAAATGGAACAGATGGTAAACCCCTAGTTTCACTGTACGTAAGCCCAAGAAGACGAAGTATGCCGACGCGACCAGCCAATGATTCGCTTACATTTTTCATCATGTGAAACATTTGTGAGCCGGTAAGCCAAAATTCTCCGTTTTTACCGGAGCGATCGACTTCCATCTTTATATAAGGAAGTATTTCAGGTGCGTATTGAATTTCGTCGATGATGATCGGAGGAGAAAAACGTTGCATGAATAAAGCGGGATCGTTTTTTGCCAAAAATCGTATAGCGGGATCATCTAAGGTAATATATGTTCTATCATTTTCAGCTAAATGTTTTAGTACAGTTGTTTTACCCACTTGCCGCGGTCCTGTTACGAGTAGTACGGGAAAAGTTTGTGATGTTTTAAGTATGGAATCCTCTATCGTTCTTTTAATGTACATAATTTACACCCCCCATTAAAAACAAGCTCATTTTCGACCAAAGCAAAACCTAATTTTAGTTTAGTCGAAACAATGTTATTTGTCAAACTCGGGGGACAGACCCCCCAGTTTTTACCAGCCATCGAGGGACAGAGCCCCCAATTTATTCTAGTTCTATGGAGATTATGTCATTGATGGGGATGAAGATTTCGTTTTCCATGATTATTAGCTGTTTGTATTTATCAATCTTTTTTACTTTTGCCGTTTTAGTGAGATAGGATCCACCTGATTTTTGGCCGTCAGGTGCAAAGTAAGTTACGGTTACGATGGGGCTTTCCTGTAGATGCTCGGCAATAAGTAGAATTTCCGTATTGAGCCTAGCCTTTTCTTCCTCTGTTAACTGCACTTTTTCATGCGTTATTCGCGCCTCTTCCTTAACCGCGGCCTCGTGTCCGGAAAGAGCGGCAAAGGGTGAAAATTGTGCCGCCCGATCGTGGCGAGACATGTGGGGTCTGGTTTTAGAACGATGGTTGGGAAGATTAATAATATCATCGTACTTTCCGCTATCGGAAAAATCCGCGCTCATGCTTTATGCCCCCCTATTCGTTCGTTTTTATCCTTGGCGGTTGCGCCCTCCAGCAAATTCATACCCTTAAGAATACTATTTTTTCCGTACTTCCTTTGAATAGTAAGAAGTGCATCTTGGGCTTGCCTTTCTTTCCTCAAAAATTCCTCTCGTGCTTTAGACTCCTCCGCATTTTCTTCGCTTTGAGCAAATAAATCAAGTTGCTCGTAGCTAACATTTCCTTCAATCTGAGTCTCGGAGACAACCCGATTCGCGGTGATGTTGATTTTACGCACCAGCAAATTTTCATCCGCGATACGATCATAAAGTTCCAACATGGCGGTGGTGATTAGCATTGTGGAGGAGGTGGGCGACTCTAGATTAGTGGTACCACGGGCATGTTTAGGTATTTCTCTACCGTAGGCATCAGTGGTGATAGAACCATGATAATTTTTCCTTATTTCCGGGTCAATTAAACTTTCCCTATCATAATTAACCGTCAGGACAAGCCTGTCTGTCACAAGCCCCTTATCAACCAGATCAAGCACAAGCAAATCGGTCATTTCGTGCACTACTAGTCTTGCTTGCTCAAAGGTATAGGCGTGGGGAAGTACTTGCCCGGAACCCAAACTACTTTCCCGTGGTTTATAAGCTTTAATATCGGCAATGGTACATGGCTCAAAGCCCCAAGCATGATCAATAAGTAGCTCCGCATTAACGCCAAAGAGTCTATACAATAAATCTTCATTATAATATTCGGTGACATCTCCCAGCGAGCACCTTGCCACATCTCCCATTGTGTAAAGACCAACTGCTTCAAGCTTAGAAGCATAACCTTTTCCCACCCTCCAAAAATCAGTTAATGGACGATGGTTCCAGAGTTGTTTCCTGTAAGACATTTCGTCAAGGCTGGCTATTCGCACTCCGTCTTTATCAGCCTTACTTTTTTTAGCCACAATATCCATGGCCACTTTGGCCAGATAAAGATTTGTTCCCACACCCGCGGTGGCAGTTATGCCCGTTGTTTTTAATATATCGCGAATGATAGTCATGGCCAGCTCGTGTGCTGTTTGTCTATAGGTTTGCAAATAAGCTGTAACGTCCATGAATACCTCATCAATGGAATAAACGTGAATATCTTCAGGCGCTATATATTTCAAATAAACACCGTAAATTCTTGTACTGTATTCCAAATATAAAGCCATGCGGGGTGGTGCCGTAATATAATCTATGGCGTAGCTTGGGCTCTCTTGCAAAATATTATTATCCCATGATTTCCCTGCAAATGCACGATTTGAAATCTCCCTTTTCCTTTCGGCATTTGCTGCATTAACTTTTGCCACAACTTCAAATAATCGCGGCCTTCCCGGAACACCGTATCTTTTAAGGGAAGGGGAAACAGCAAGGCAGATCGTTTTTTGACTTCGACTTTCGTCTGCCACAACCAAATTAGTAGTCAGGGGATTAAGCCCGCGCTCAACGCATTCTACCGAAGCATAAAATGACTTTAAATCAATGGCAATAT
>DUPA01000054.1 GCA_012838515.1 Natronincola sp.
CTAACTTCATTATACTTCATATAATTTCATATGTAAAGAATCTTATTACCTTTAAAATCCAAGGAAAGATAAATACTGAATGCCTATTATAAAAAAAGCAGATTAGCAATCCATTCCCTGACTAAAGCGTTGATCGAAAAATACAGTTTTGTTTTAGAGCCCCTTCCGTCGCATTTTATCCCTAGATTTTTAGCCAGTAATAAAGCTCTTAAAACATGATACCTTGTAGTAACAACTAAAATATTACCCTCTTCACCAAGTTCCTCAATTATTGCTTGAGAAAACAGCAAGTTTTCCCTCGTAGTTGTAGATTGACATTCAACTAAAATATTAGATTTTGCTACGCCTTGTTGCAAAGCGTAGTTTTTCATGGCCTCTCCTTCAGGGATCTTCTCATCGCGACCTATTCCACCGGATAAAATCAAGACACTGCCTTCATTTTGTCTGTGAGCTTCAATGCCTTTATTAACCCTGCCGGCGAGTAAAGGCGTAACTTCCATACCATCTTTAAGGCCGCTGCCTAAAACCACAATATACTTATACTTCTTCCAAGGTACCTTAATTAGATTCAAAAGATTAGTGATGGTGTACAGGGCAAAAATATACAATGTGAACAAAAAGCAAAAAGACAAATAAGCATAAATAAATTCAAATAGCCTATTTTCAAATGCATTACCTAAAATAGGCCAAATTATTAAATACAAGATATACAATATGCCAAATCCCAAAGACAAAATATGAGGCAAACCCGCAAACATTATAATCACGAAATCAAGCAAAACTTATCACGCCTCATTTCTATTTAGGCTAAAACACCCCGGAGAACACTGTGACGATAAAATGAATAACATATGTATGGACAGCAATACAATTGGAGGATGATACCCATGTTTACCTACCTAGCCGCCAATAAGCACAATTTCGTTAAGATTAAAACAGATTTCAAAAGACATAAAATCTTAGTCAAAGCAGAAGTTTCCATCACTCTTGATCCAACCACCCCCATTTTCACCGAAACAAACTGGGTAGGAAATTCCTCTAGAACAGAAATTATCAATATTAAAAACGATAATGAAAGTGTTGATATCCGTTATTATGTTTCGGCTGATTGGTATCCTGCGGCTACCGACAGCCCACAAAATGCACGCTTGTTAGCTGAGAGATTGAACATGGTGGTTATCGCCGATCCCGATGGAGACGCCGACCAATTATACGATGGTAAATTGGCTACTCTAATTCAAGAACCCAGTACAGGCAGGGAACTTGAGGGCGGTGCAGATGAAGATGTGGAATTTGAATTAAGCCTCCCCACAGAAGCAGCCACAGATTTGATCCAAGGCATGGCCATCGAATTTGATTTGGTTTTTGTGGCAGTTAGTGACTAATATTCATTCAAGTTAACAATTCTATGGAGGGCATACAAATGGCTAAAGTCAGATGTCCAAGTTGCGGGAAAATAGAAGATGTAGACTTACAGGGGCGCTTTCTTGCTACATGTGACATTTGTGAGCAGAAATTTATTGTCTATATTGTCGGACAAAGGGTACCTGAAAACACCGATGTTATAGATAAAAGATAGTTCTTCACTCCATTAGCGCCGGTAGCAAAGAACCCGCCGAAGGGCGGGTTCTTGAAGATTTATCCTACTCTAGACATACACTCTCCGCCGCGATTCTAGCCCTAGCTAAATCGCAATATTCTGCAACTATATCATAGCCCACGTAGGATCTACCACTGCGATTAGCCGCTAAACAAGTGGTTCCTGAACCGCAAAACGGATCTAAAATCACATCATCTTTATAAGAAAATAGCTTAATTACCTTTTCCGCTAGTTCCACCGGGAAAGGTGCGGGATGCCCCACCTTTTTTGCCGACTCAGGAGGAATATTCCAGACTGATAAAGTTCCACTCATAAAATCTTCTTTTGATATATCCGATTCGCCCCTATCCGGACGACTAAAACCTTCTTTGGTAAAAACCAACAAATATTCATGAATATCTCGCAGTCTTGGTGATTTAGCCGACATCCACGACCCCCAAGCGCAACTCCCATTCATTCCCTTGCCTTTTTGCCAGATTATCTCCCCTGCCGGCTGAAACCCAAGAGCTGTATGTAAAACATAAAAATAGGAGTGTAAAGGAATATAAGGCTTTCGTCCTAGATTAGCTATATTAATAACGTATCTCCCACCGGTAACCAATGTTCGATATACTTCCGCACCCACATTTGCGATCAAATTTAGATACTCAACTAAATCTAAATCGTCTTCGTAATCCTTTCCCACATTATAGGGCGGTGATGTAAAAGCTAATCCCACAGATTCGTTGGGAATATGAACCATATCTTCTGCAGTATGGCAGTAGATGCTATTAACCCAATCTTGACTGGGTTTATCCTCTATGATTCTCGTTTGTGCTTTAGTAGACAAGGTGTTTAGATGTGAAATAATAGATAGTAAGTCAAGATCATGAATATTTCTACTATAAAATTCGGAAGCATCATGTGCCTCCCTGCTAGATGACCCGAATGAATAAGTCTTTGTTTTAGCCACATTCATCACCCCAAATTTATGCTTGTACTATATATACCACGAAAAGGTAGCCACAAGCAAATTTTGCTCACTTACCCGCCGTTTAAAGCATCTTTTCTAATTCCAGAAGTTCTTTCTTCATCTCCAGCCCACCTCAGTAACCTCTCCATTCACCGCGTTTCCCGAACATACGATGACACGGAACAGGAATCAGAACCGGATTTGCACCACTAGCTGTTCCCACACAGCCAACTGAAAATCGGTTCCCCGCAAATCTAATGGTATTGAGAATTCACGTCGATGACCCTCAAGATATTCAACTAGTTCTTTCATGTAGGGTTTTAATCTTTTCTTTTACTAAATTAAATCATACTCAGCAATGTGCTTGCTGACCCATGCTTTTAACTCCTCAAACGGAGCATCGGGCGAACCCACATAACATAGTCCTTGATCCGTTGCCGCTAGATATAAATTCGACGAATCATGACTAAAAAGGGCCCAATAAACTTTTTCTTTTAGGACATTTACCATACCCATCCACCTCAATTAGATTTTTTTAACGTTCTAAGTTTGACCCTAGCTATCTAAACGCAAAACGGAGCAACACAAGCGAATTCAATTAGTGGTATGCTAACCTGAGAATTTAAGATCATACCTTGTTTACAACATAGTTATCCCTTTACAATCTTTTAATCTTTTAGAAGGGAACCCACGTTGTTATACAGAAATTAAATCTCGGAGGTATTGAGACATCTAACGAAAATCAGATCCAAGAATTCTTTAATAAGAAGGAGAGTATATCATGGATAGCACCAATGTTTTTGCATCACTGGAAGGACGCAATTTACCGCAAGGTTTTAACTGGATTAATGAACCTAAAGAATGGGCATTTTGTCCGGAAGGCCTTACTGTGCAGGCCGAGCCTCAAACTGATTTTTTTAGGGATCCCAATGGTACCGTTGTAAAAGACTCAGCACATTATCTTTATACCGAACAAGAAGGTGATTTCACGTTCGTAACTAAAGTACAGTCCGAAATGATTGATGATTACGATGCTGCATGTATGATGGTTATGCTCGATGATGAAACTTGGGGCAAACTTTGTTATGAATATACTTATAAAAGACCCATGATTGTCAGCGTGGTTACTAAAAGGTTGTCTGATGATTGTAACTCCCTGGAAGTACCTGCACAAGGTGTCTATTTGCGAATCACCCGCTTTGATGACTGCTTTGCTTTTCATTATTCCCTTGACGGCAAGTGGTGGGAAATGGTTCGTTATTTCACCTTACCCGCATCTAGCTCAGTCAAGATAGGAATTGTCGCCCAGTCACCAACGGGTAATGGGTGCAAGGTTCAGTTTAGCAATCTAAACGTTTCTCCTGAAGGCATCAGAGATATTCGTTCCGGTGTGTAAGGAGTGAACACTACGATGAAACCATCTAAGGTTCTTTACGAAGAACTACTACCCCACGAATTTGTTGCAAAAGTAAATAAGTTTCCAGTGGCCTATCTACCCTTAGGCACATTAGAATGGCATGGCAAACACCTACCCTTGGGAGCAGACGGGATCCAAGCACAGGGTATCTTCAAACAACTGGCCACGTTAGTAGGTGGTGTGGTGTTACCAATGCTTTTTTTAGGCCCTGATCGCAAAAGTGAAACCGCTCAAGGTAAGGTCTATTATGGAATGGATTTGATTAGTTTTGAGGAACAAGCCCCGCAACAATTAGTGGGAAATGCCTACCATGTTGAAGATGATTTCTTCTTATCCTTGCTCCATGCTACTCTACGAAATCTATCTCGTGCGGGTTTCAAGGTGGTTGTAGCTCATGGTCACGGACCATCAACGAATATGTATCGAGAAAATAAGAATGATTTTGCCCAAAATTTTAAATTAGAAACATTTACCCTCTGGGATCTTGGCTTCGAGGGTACGAAAGGGATACAAACGGATCACGCGGCGACTAATGAAACTTCATTGGTAATGAGCCTCACGCCGGATTTGACAGATTTGGCGAGACTTTCAGAAGATGAAATACCCATAGGAGTGTGGGGACGCGATCCTCGCCAATTCGCCTCCCAAGAAGAAGGAGCAAGATTAATTGAATCAAATATCCAAAGCGCTGCAAAAAAATTAGAACTAGTTGTTAGTAATACTAGTTCGCCTAATCTTTCCCTTGACTATCATTCGGTAAAGAATCTTCTGGAAGAATAACAAGTTTAAATCGGGTAGGAGGCTACCCATTAGTTGAGTAGCCGACCTCCCACACCACCTAGCATACCGTTCGGTACTAGGCGGTTCCAAAGTTTACACATTTACTGACAGATAACATTCCGTAAAACTGAGATATCCCGAACGCTTGAAGCGGTCGGGGGATAAGGTGACTGTCAAGATTGGGCTGTGGGCTATACGCCAATAGCTCTTTCTTGTATTAGCCCATATCCATTCCTTCTTCTCATCTACACCCAACTTCTGGAGATTGGCAAAGCGGGTTCTCACCCGCTTCCATCTCTTCCAGGTGACCATTCGAATACGACTCCTTGTCCATTCGTCAAGTTGTTGCATTAGACCCTTCATGTCAGCCAGCTGGAAGTAATTCACCCAACCGCGGATGACCTGATTGAGTCGGGTTCTCCGGTGCTCGATACTCCATCCATTACTTCGTCCTGTAATTTC
>DUPA01000055.1 GCA_012838515.1 Natronincola sp.
AATAACCTGTTCCCATTTTACCCGTAATTCGTAAGATTTAGTACCTTCGGAAAAAGATGTGCCGATTGCCACCTTATAGGGTCTGCTTTGTAGGTATTCTTCTGCACTGTCCACACCAACAAAAGCCCGCCAGTCTGCTTCTATTTCGCTCCTAGCCTCACCCAGGTTGCTCTCCCAGAATTCCCAGTTATAAGGCTCGCCTGATTCGGGATTAACTGCATTAAGTGACCAAGTTGTATTATTAAACTCAAATTCGCCATCTCTAAACTTACCTGAGTATCCCGTTTCTTCGGGGAATCTTACATCCTTATCATTTCTCATCTTAAGTCCTAAATCCGTGAAGTAAGCTTTGCCGTCTTCATTGTAGTCCCAAGTTACACCCTTTGGTCCGTACTCTGAGGTCATTCTACCTTCAGGAGTCGTTAACCAGTTAATAATTTCCATGCAAAGCTCAGGGTATTGAGTTTTAGCACCAATGGTCCAAACCCTATTACCGCCTTTTACATTCATACCATACACTATGGGCGTGGCTTCTTCCGGAGTTAGGGTTAACATCATTTTGCCTTCTTGTTGGTGCTTATCTGTATTATAGGAATCGGAACCGGCGAAATTAAAGATTGAAAAGAATGTTCCACCGTTTTTCACCTTTTCCATTGCCTTGTCAAAAGTATTAGTCATGGAGTCGGGGTCAAGTAAGTCATTTCGATAAAGCTCATTAAAGAAGGCTAGAGCTTCTAAATATGGCCCACCTTCATCTAGCGCTCCGAAGAACTCGCCGGTTTCGGGGTTATATAGACCGATACCTAGCTCATCATATCCATAATAAGCAGTGGCAAATGATTTTACGTACATAACCATATTTCCGTCCCAATCGGGCCACACAGAAATGGCATAAGTCGGGTTTCCGGCCTCGTCAAGCGGTTCGATTCGCTTCATATCCTTCATTAATTGCATATAATCAGCTAAATCCTTAATTTCGGGATATCCAAGTCTTTTGTATAAATCCCATCTTAGATCCCATGTATAGAAAAACGCTTCATGATCTTCACTGGTATAAGCAACATCATGACCAAATCCATATAATGTGCCACCAGATAACTGCCTGTTTTTCTCTAGTGCATGGGGCATGTTTTCTTTAATAGTAGGACCATATTCGTCTAATAAATTGTCTTCTTCCCAATCAAACAATAAACCGGCACTAATGGCATTTAAATAGTTATCGCTATCGTTGCCCCATAAAATAATGTCACCTAAATTACCGCTTTCCATGCGGGTTTCATAAACACCATCTGCATCGGGGATAATATTAACTTTTACATTGAATCGCTCCAACAATTCTTGTGCGAACCACCCGGTCATTTCACCTGAGTAATTTGCTAGTTGGCTGTACACCGTAAGCGTAATTGGGCCCTTATCTTCCTTCTTTTTCGGACCACAGGATGTCAATAAAAGAACCCCGATTAGCAGGATAACTAACGCTAACGACCTTCGCTTCATAAGAAATTCCCTCCAATTGTTTTTTTAATGTATTAACCCTTAACCGCGCCCAGCATAATACCTCTCTCGAAATATCTCTGCATAAAAGGATAAACTACTAAAATCGGAATTATAGTAACCATTGAAATTGTATACTTGATTACTTTGCTGTCTAAGACATCCTTAACCGCACCACTTCGACTCATTATTGCATCTAGATTACTCGCCTGATTCAAGTAATTATAGAGCCGATGCTGAACAGTTTGTAAATGCGGTGAACCTTGCATTAAAATTAACGAATCCATAAAAGAGTTCCAATGACCGACTGCTCCAAAGACTGCAATGGTTGCTAAAATTGGCTTGCTTAACGGCCAAATTATATGGCGGAAAACAGTAAGGTAGCCGGCACCATCTATGAAGGCACTTTCTTCCAATTCCACCGGGATCGATTCGATATAAGTCTTAACCAAAATAACATTAAACGGTGCAACTATCCCGGGAATGATATAACCAAGAAAATTGTTTGTCAATCCTAACATAGACATATTGAGATACCAAGGGATTAACCCCGCATCAAAATACATGGTGATAATTAAGAAGCGGTACCAAAACTTACGGTTTTGCATCTCTTTCCTCGTTACCAAATAACCGGCAAATGCAGAAACCCCAACCATAAGTACCGTCCCGATCACCGTCCTTGAAATAGTAACAAGGAAAGATGTCCCCAGTTCATTCACTTCGGCTAAAGCTATATAGTTTGTGAGATGTATGCCTTTGGGGATAAAAGTGATAAGTCCTCGTTGGACCAGTCCGTTATCGGAAATCGTATTTATAAATAGATAGTAAAACGGATAGATGCAAGCAATGGTAAAGGCCGTGAAAAAGCTGTAGTTAATTAGGTTAAATACAAAATCACCAATTTTGCCTTTTCCGTTTATTGTAAGTGCTTTCAAACCAAGCAACCCCCTAAAAGATACTTTCTTCTCGAACAACTTTTGACAATTTATTGACACTAAACAGCAGCACAACACTGATCAGTGATTTTACCATGCCAATCAACGTTGACAGGGGAATTACACCGTTTTTAATTCCCAATTGGTAGACATACAAATCCAAGACCGTTATTTTAGCTGTGTTTGTTGCATTCTCAAATACTAGATATTGCTCCATACCATTGCTTAAAAAAGCAGCAACAGCCATGATTAGAAGGACAAAATAAGTCGGCATCAAAGAGGGTAAAGTGATATAACGCATTTTTTGAAATCGTCCGGCACCATCAATTGTGGCCGATTCATATAATGTCGGATCGATACTGGAAATTGTAGCAATATAAATAATGGCGCTCCAACCAAGACCTTTCCAAGTACCCCATGCCCACATTTTGAACCAGATAAAGCGATCACCCATCAAGTAATTAACAGCTCTGGTGCGCCAACCTAAATTTAAGAAGAGGCTGTTGATAAATCCGTCTGTTGAAAAAATCGCTAATGCTAGACCATACACAAGCACCCAACTTATGAAGTTCGGAATTGTAGTAAAGGTCTGTACAAATCTTTTGTATCTTGAGCTTTTTGCCTCCACTAAAAACATAGCGAAGATCATCGGCAGCCAACTTGTGGCTAAGCCCAGACTACTCATGACTAAGGTGTTTCTCATAACACGTACAATATCATTTAAAGTCGCCTTGTTTTTAAACAAAAACGTAAACCACTTAAAACCCACAAAACTATCTAAGGATAAGGATGTAACCCCTGCTTTATAATCAAAAAATGCGTATCGCCATCCTAAAAGCGGCATATAAGAGAAAATGAACAGCAAAGCCGCGAAAGGCATGTACATTAAAACCAATTGCTTCGAGCGGTCCATATCATAAGGCATGTCTTTATCAGGTCGTGGAATCAAAAGTAGCAACGCTACGGATAATAAAATTGTCATAAGAGCTATTGCAATAAATATAAAGAAGCCGCCGGGAAGCTGATACACAACCCTATCTAATCTGCTTGATTCACCAAAACTTCGGTAAGCACGCCAAATACCAAACAAGCCGGTTAACTGCAATAAACTGCTCGGTATAATAATCATATAAGAAAGTCTTTTTAACTTCTGGTTACCTATGGATAAACCGGAACCAATTAAAGTAAATAGAACGCCTAAAGATATCAAAATACTCGCAATATAAATTATGGTAAAATCACCTTGTGATACCCATTCCAATCTAATCGCCCGTCCGGCTTCAGACGTGAGCCTCGAATAAGAAATAGCGGAAGTAAAAAGCGAGGTAGTTTTATTAATCAAATCAGTTACCCTAGCCGGATTCATGGTAGGCGAAAACATCACGACGGCGCTGAATATGGCAACAACCCTCATGAAGATTTCCAAAAATTTAATTGAAAAATTCCTAAAACCACTTGCTACCATTTGGATTCTCCTAACTAAGTGACACTCACAAACTGTAGTTATAGTAGGTGAAATGAGAAAGATATTTAGTCTTTCTCACTCCACCAATAAGAACAAGACAATATTTGACTTCACAATCTACGAAAGATGTTTCTTAGCGCTCAATACCGGTTCCTGTAAGAGTAAACTCTATTCTGAGTTCATCTTCAGGTATAATGTGTGCCGGATTGATCGCCGGGCTGTCAACTGAGGGACCCCAAGCATTATAAAGCTCAATTCTTAACCTTCCATTACCTTCGAGATCTCCAACGACAATTCTGCTTTGTGTAACAGATACTTCTTTACCATCAACAAACACTTTTGCTGCAACCTTTAGATCTGTATCTTTGAGTTCGCCTGCTGCATTTTCCCTTAGAGTGCCAAGTTCAACCATGGCTTTACCCAATTCTTGAATATCAACCAAGAATACTTGGGCACCTTGTGCCTTTTCGGTTGCATAAACGCTCTTAGAATCAGCATCATTGAGGTCTTGCGCCTTCAAATAAACGGAGAATGTTCCATCGCCGGTGACTGCAGCGTCTCCGGAGAAACCGGGATTATATACTTGCCATCTTTCTTCGTCTGTGTCACTAAACATCATGAAAGCGTTAAAGCTTTCGGGAATTTCGTAAGGCTCAGGTTCTTTACCCTTGAGAATTGTAAATGTTGCTTCGATCGAACTAATAACCACGCCTGAATAAGCACTTGCATCAATCAATTCACTTGTAACTCTTGAAAGAGCTTTTTCATTGGTACGATCGTCTTCAGATGCGCTTGATAAATCATCAAAAATGTTTACTTTAGTGTGTGCTCCAATACCGCTTGTGTAGGAGTTTCCGGTTAAAGTCGCTTCTTCACCATTAACCTTTACTTCGTCTAACCTAATAAAGTTATACGGCATATAGGTTTCGGCATCATTCACAACCACTGAAAGTTGGCCAATACCATTAAAATCTGCGTCTGCTTTTGTCAAGTCTAGAGCAACTGTATATTGATCATAACCTTTAACAGAATCTGTTTTAACAATTACGCCTGACGTATTATAAGCATCGTCGCCTAAAATAAATTGGTTTTCCCAAGTTTCGTCAAACATTGATAGATGTGCGGTTAGTCCGGCGGATGGGAATCCAAGCTCCACACCTTTTTTCAAAGTAAAGGTTACTTCAATTGTTTCGATTTCGTCATACAAATCATTGTTTATGGGCGTTGCGGTAACACCACCGGTTCCGTCTGCGGTTCTACCTTCTTCGATATCGCCAACCCATTCGTTATAGAGGTTTGTGCGCGTATCAACACCATCATCAGATGAAGTATAGGTTTTACCTAAAGCAACAGACTCACCATTAATCTTAACGGAATCAATTTGCATATAGCTATTGGAATATAAGATTTCTCCATTCGATATCTCAACATCGAAGAACGCTATTCCATTGGCATGCCCAGCTTCTGTCTTAGTAAAATCGGCACCAACGGTATATTGTCTATATCCATCAACTACCTCGGTGGTTGCAATAACATCTGTTGGGTTGTTGTCCGGATCGAAGATATTATCTCCCCATAGATCCACTCCCCAGTCACCTGCTGCAAAGGTAATGTAAGCACGGGCTTCATCGGGAATGGCTGTGCCAATTTCCATACCTTTCATCAAGGTAAACGTAATTTCAATTGATGTTATCTGATCGAAAGCATCGACATTAAAAGGTTGTGCAGTAACATCGCCCGTACCATCCGCGGTACGTCCTTCTTTGATTTCACCGCTAACCCACTCATTATAAAGGTTTACGCGGGTGTCAATATCATCATCAGAAGAGGTGTATGTCTTTCCTAAGGCAACTTCTTCTCCATTAACTTTAAATGAATCAATCTTCATAAAGCTATTTGGATACGCAAGTTCACCATTGGAAATTTCGATGTCTAAAAAGCCAATCTCACTGATGAAACCATTCTCTGTTTTGGAGAAATCTACTTTTGCAGTATATTGACCATAGCCATCAACAACCTGCGTAGTTCCGATTACATCTGTTGGATTGTTTTCGGCATCAAAGTAGTTATCAGGCCATATCTGTACCGACCAACCATCGGCTGCGATGTTTATATAGGCGACCGTATTTGAGTCATTTGCCAACACCAAACCACCGAACAGCAAAAAGCATAACGAAACAAGTAAAATAATTCTTTTGTGCATTTACTTTCCTCCTATTTGTATTGTTTTCCAGATACTCGACTCACTGTTTAAAGTAAGCCACCGCAAAACCGCCGAAGTGCACGCACCACCCAATTTTATAATTAACTGCTTAAACTTTTTATTCGAAAGAATTTGATAATTCCAACCATAAAAACAGGGTGTTTTATAATCTTACATGCACTATCGAATCCTCGTAATTCAATTATATATCGAACTTTACGCAATAGTAACCGTCCAATTTCTACATTTTTAACCATAAAAATTACAGTTTGTTAACTACTATCGCCACAATAGTCGATATTAACGGGCCCTAGCACTATTACGAGCCTCATTTAATTCCTTAGCGACACGTAAGTCGGATTCCAAAACTTGGTCATAACCTGAGGCCATTACTATTTCCCTCATTTGCCTCAAGAGATTG
>DUPA01000056.1 GCA_012838515.1 Natronincola sp.
ATAAAACAATAGCTCCAGAATGCCGACTACCATTTTATGGTAGTCATTTGCGTGCTTCCTACCGACTGGAATAGAATCTAATCTATCAACCAAGTAACTGGTAATGCTTGTTAAATCATCATTGCTTAGATCTTCATTTCCCACTCTTTGTTCCCTTTTGATTGTTTCAGCCTTAAATTGTTCAAATACCTTCGGATGCCTCAGCGTAAAATCTGCCAACCATTCCTTGTTCGGTTTAGGCAAATCTTTTTTAATAGATTTCTTCGTTACATATGGAGTTTTATCTTTTCTGTATTTTACTAAACTTGATTGTTGTTTTAAGTGCTTGTTCTGATAAAAATTTAAGACAAAATGGTTAAAATACACATCACTACTATACGCCTTTGAGTAAGACACAAATTTCTTGGGCACCAGAATTATTTTCTTTTCATTGTGTACCAGCATATTGGTATACTCTATTTCCCATTGTCTAGTCGCGGGATTCCAAAAATGACCAGAGATAACTCCCTCTTGCAAAGGTATATCCCACAACGCACATTGACGTTGCGTATACTTGATAAGATGTTTTTTTATTATGTTAGCAGTCATATCCGATACTTTGTCTTTATCTACATTAGGAACAAATATACGAAAATCCTCAATATCTTCCATCAAACCAGTAACATAAGCTTCACTTTCCATTAAGCTAGCAAAAATATTCTCAGCGTCTGTTGGGCCCATACCTTTCCCTGCGGGCGTTCCTTCTGACAGACCGAGACATAGTTCATTAGTTTCACCAAGATAACTAAACAGTTCTTCGGCCTGGCGTATTTCCTCATTTCTAAGAAGGTCCAAAAGATATTGAAAGTAATTTTGCAACGTCTTATAGGCATCTCTAGCTAACGGGAAGTCCATCTTTGAAATAAGATAGGGATCTAGAAACAAAGGTAAATCTCGACTAGGAATGATATCAACAAAATCTAACTCATATTGCGATTTATTTAAACCAAAAATATCACTTATTCTCATAGTTCCTTCCCCACCTATCATTTGTATAAAATTGTAACAACCAGATAAGAACGGACATATCATTGCCCTCCACTACCCCTCACTCCCCACAATCTTTAACAAACAGCTATATCCTGAACATGCGCAGGCCGTACCCATGTACCTAGGGGTCAGGCAGAATGCCCATCCTTAGCGATAGATTTAAAAGTCAACGGGCAGTCTAGGCGTTGTTGCACATGCCATTTCAATCTAAAGTTAGGCTTACGTTTCTGCTAAAGTTAAGTGTTTACTCGACGATGACGGTGTTGCTCAGGTGTCTCAGATAGTCGCTGAAGAGTCCCGCAGAGAGAACATAACCTTATTTTTAACAATAAAAACGCACCGTCAACCATAGCAGACCTCTTTTACGGAAAAACTTTCGCGTATCTTGCTACGATGCAGGTGCAAAGTTTATCTTTGATTGTAATCCGGCTTATTAAGATTTTTTCGAACTATGCAAAGATTTAATGCTTTGGTTTTGTTTGTATTTCTATTCCAGATATCACCATGTAAATCCTGCCAACTAATACTAGAGTACATCCATACATTAATACATAA
>DUPA01000057.1 GCA_012838515.1 Natronincola sp.
ATAAATACATGCCACCTTATAGCAAATGCATTGATTGCTCCATTAATGTTACCATATTGGCTAGAAAATGGTCTTATTATATTCTGTAGTGATAAAATTCTCGATAATAAATCAGTAAAAAATGAATCTCTAACGTTTCTTAAAAATGAGGATTATGGAGAAATGTCACAGTATTCTTTTCTAAACACCAACAGAGGCGAATTTGTCTACAACTACGTCAAAGGCTACTGGACGGTAAGGTATCTCGAAGAAGAATATCCTGGGTTCCTTAAGGAAACGTTTAAAACTTATAAAGGCGAAGATGTCGTTCGCATGATAGTTGAAAAACTCGGCCTTGACACAACTGATGACGAGAAAATGTGGATTCAGTTGGATGAGCTGTTGTACAATCACTATAAACATCTTTTGGAAACAGAATAAAAGTTTAGGCTAAAGTACTTTTAAACTGGCTGTTGAGAACACCAATACTTTAACTATTATTGATGAAAACGGTAACCTGGCAGTCGCGGAACTAGATATGCACGGTAGAACCGTTAGAGCGGGCTTCTATGACGATTACGAAAGACTAATCAAAGAAGAACAGCACTTCTTTGACGGTTACGGCAATGAAGTATTAAGTATCGATCCAAAGGGTAGCAAAACAAGACAGGTCTTTAACTCACTTAATCTTACGGAAAAAGTAGTTTTACCGTAAGCGTCAAAGCTACCACACTTTGACATCTTAAAAAACCCCAAAACAACTTTTTTGTGATTAAACTTCTACTAAGGAAAGAAAAAACCTCCACATGGTAGCGGAGGTCGGGTATCTTTTTCATACATTACTACATCGCGTAAAAACGGATGTTTCCTGCCTAAAAGATAAAAAAGCGCAAAGATAATTTTGCGCTACAAAGCATACTTTGGAGTTTTTATTAGTCGTTCTTGGGCAGGTTTCAAAGGGGTACCTTCCAAAAGCCATCTCAGATCTTGCCAGGTGATACCCAAAGGGTTTAACTCATCGCCTTCTTGTGGCCAAGGTAATGTTCCCTTTTCTAGGCGGAAGTAGTGAAGCCAAAAGCCACGGAGAAACACGAAGTGTTGGACCATCGCTAGAATTTTCACCTTGTTTCTCATTCTGTTGCAGAAAGCAAACAGACAAGGCTCGAAAGGGTCTAACTCAAAGTCTAACTGCACGATGGCCGCAAGACCATCGGCAGCTTTACGAAGATCTGTTGCACCGACAGCAAGATAAACCTGTTGTCTGGAATGGCCTATTAACATACGGCCATCAAAGCACGGAGCACAGAAACGAAGGTTTGCTCGTCAAAACCGGGTTCAACTTCTAAAACTACTTTTCCGAGCTTAAGCGACACACCGGAACCGATAACATGAGAAGTTGGTAAGTTAACCCACCGATTGGTCGGCTGCTTTACGTCTTTCGATTTGTATTTTCTTAACCGGTAGCCTAATTGATGCCCGGGGATACCCTTCTCCTCACACCAGGCTTTTTGGGTTAGACCGCTGCTTAAAAAGTCGGCGATGCGTTCTTCCCATAGTTTTGTTTTCTCCAGATCACTTATTTGAACCAACTCCTTTTGCTCTAAGATGGTTCAATTATCTCATGGCCCGGAAAAAAGTGTTAGGTGTGGTAGCTTTGACGCTTACAATTAAAAGGATTAAACAGAAAAAGGAAGAATACAAAGACTTAGCACTACTTTCGGAGGTGCAAATGAAAATATGGATATGTTTGTTAAGCATATTATTAATATCTTTATTGTTAGTTGGCTATTTGGGTAGTGGAGGGAAAAGTAAAACACCAAAGTCAAGCTCTTTTAGTCCCTAAAAACAAGTGCTAAGAGTTCTGCCCGGTGATTCAATATCATTTTCTGTAACTGCCAGCGATCCTAATTGGTGAAACATGATAGGCTAAAATGTCCCTTTTTATGGCATCAACAATAAAATAAAGATGTCGCCACTTACCGGAAACCTCAATATACGTTTCATCACCGCAAAGTTGACTTGTAGGGTCATAATCAAAGTTATCAACAAAGGGCTTAATCAAGATCGCTGTAGCATTAGCGTAGTTGCTGACTGTTGTATGAGAAACCTTCACTCCATGTACCTCTCTCATTAAAGCGGCGGTCATTCTGGTTGAAAGGGCAAAATTCACATTGTAAGTTAGAATTAGACCCAAAGTATGAGGTGATGCTTGAATACGAGCTAAATCCTTCACATTAGGCATCTGCGTAGTTCTTTGCTGAGGTTTGAAGCCTGTCGTAAACTCACAGTAGATGTAGCGTAACTTGAAGCGATATGGATGTACCCGAAACTCAGTTAATTCTTGTTTAGAAAGAGCAGATAGGTTATCTAGCTAAAACGAACATGTATCATTAGTACATTTGGGTATATTAAAGTCTGAACGTTCCTTTTTGTCCTCTAAGGTTCGCCCACAGAATGGGCAACGAAAAATAATCTGCTTGGGAAGTTTTCATGTTTCAACAAAGCAAGACTTACATACTTTGCACTGAAACTGACCATGAGAGCCATTGTTATCGTAGACGTATTGATGTGGTGCTCGGCAATAAGGACAGAATAACCTCTTCGGGACGTTAGATTTCTTTCGACGCAGAATAGGTTTGAGTATCTTGCCCACTCGCGTAAGATGGTCCAGAAGTAGACTTTTATAATCTTGCAATTTATGAACCTCAATAACAGGCATGGGATCAACTTTGAACTTATTATAAGACTTATTTAACGGTTGTTCGCAATGTTTATGGGGGGAAAACCGTATAAGTAAAACCATAAGTAGCGTGACCATATTTTCTAGGATTTGAATTCTCGGTAGTAATAAAGGTATAATAGTAGTCAAGATAACATCACTCTTTGTGAGATGGGTTTTGACGACTACATTATCTCACAAGTGGGGGGTGTCATCTTTTTATACCTAAAACCCCACTACAGAAGGATTAGATAACTAAAATGTACTGGAATCTTTTACAGTACAAAAACAATGAAAGCGGTGAAAAGATGAAAAGAATCGAAAAAAGGAAAAGTTGGTTTTGTTTAGCGCTGTTGATGATTGTCTTGGTGAGTTTAACAGGTTGTCTCGGTGGAGGGGGAAAGGCTGATAGCAAGGTAGATCTCACAGTAAAGGTTTTAGGTGAAGGAACTGTAACACCTTCCGTGGGTAAACATTCTTATAGCAAAGATGCCGTAGCTGAACTTGAGGCTAACCCCGCAAAAGATTGGGAATTCAGTCATTGGGCAGGTCTAGTTGCGGAAACTAATAAAGCAAGAACAACTATAGCAATGAATATGAATAAAACCGTCACGGCTGTATTCTCGGCAGATAGCGGTTATGTGATTGAATTCGTAGACCAAAATCTTGAACAGGCTATAAGGGAAGAAATTGGTAAACCTACAGAGCCGATCACCAAGGGGGATGTAAGCTCAATAGATAGCTTTGTTGCATTTGGAAAAAATATTGAAAAACTTGATGGAATTGAGCATTTGACAGGTATGAGCAGTCTTTACGTATGGTTTAACAATATTAAAGATTTAAGTCCCTTAGCTGGTTTGGTTAATTTGTACGAGCTATCTTTAAGAGATAATAATATCGAAGATATAAGTCCCTTAGCTGGTTTAGTTAGTTTGAAAAAGCTAGTTTTAGTGGAAAATAACATCTCAGATATAGATATAGATATAAGTCCTTTGGCCAGTTTAGTTAATTTGGAGTGGCTCTCTTTAATTAATAGTGGTCTTTCGGATATAAATGTATTATTGGAATTAGAAAATCTAAAGGAAGTGTATATTAGTAGTAACAAACTAGACTTATCAGAGGGATCCAAAGCTATGGAAGTCATAAAAGCTTTGACAGACCGTGGTGTTAAGGTAGATTACGAGCCGTGGTAGCTGCCTACTTGGAAAGATGAATATTCTCTTGACCATTTCGCATCCTCGGTTGTGGATTTAAATCCCACTTACCTTTGCCTCGTGGTCAATGTCAACTCCCTGTAAGCTGTAATTAGTAGATGAAGGGAGTGTCGTACAGAT
>DUPA01000058.1 GCA_012838515.1 Natronincola sp.
ATGCTTTAATTTTAATTCCTTCCTGGTTTAGATATGCTGTTCTCGCTAAAGTGGGCTTAAGTTATATCTTTAGTGCTTTGGTGACATTTATTGTTTTGCCCATTATTCCGCTAGCAATCGCCACCCTTCTGATTGTTATCTTAATGCGACTTGTGAATTTCAGTCGTCATCGTGATAAAATGATCCTTATTGGTGGTATCTTGTTATTAGTGTCAGTGCTTGGCTTTCAAGTTTGGCTCCAAAGTAGTTCCGGTGGCGAAGATCCTGAACTTTTATTGCAAAGACTTTTAGTAGAAGCTGACGGGTTAACGAAGGTAGTAGGTCGAGCTTTTCCGCCTAGCTTATGGGTGGCAAATGCCATGGTCGGCAGTACAGTTACTTTGCGTATCTTAAATCTTTTTTATCTTATAATGGCGAGCCTAGTTGCCCTTGGATCACTTTATTTCATAGGCCACAAGGTATTTTTACAAGGAGTAATAGCAGGCTTAGAAGGTAGACGAGGAGGAAGCAAAAAGAAGGCTATTACTAACGTTAAGTCTTCTTCTGTTTTTCGGATTCTAGTTTTTACAGAAATAAAACTGTTTCTTCGTGATCCTAACTTTGCTTTAAATGGTTTAGCAGGCTATGCCATAATCCCACTGTTGGCGTTTTTACCTTTCGTACTAAATAAGACTGATGCCAATCTACCAAGCTTAGAATTAATAACGGAGCTACCGGCTTTAATGCTTATAGCTGGAATTGCTTTGTTTTTTATGTTCATGACTGCCATGTCCATGATCCCATCTACAACCTTTTCGCGCGAGGGAAAGTATATTTGGTTGATGCAAAGTTTACCCCTTTCTATTCAAGAAATTGTTTTAGCAAGGATTTGTGCAGCTCAGCTCATTAATACTGTAGCTTGTTTACTTGCTCTTGTACCTTTGACAGTTGTTCTAAAATTAAATCCGTTAATTGCGCTGATAGGTGCTTGCTTTGGTTTGATTTTGGCCACAACCTTAGCGACCTTACTTTTGTTTATAGATTTACTTCGACCCATGCTTGATTGGGTTAATCCAATTAAGGCTATAAAGTCCAACCTTAATGCCATGCTTGGTATGCTACTTGCAATGGTGGTTGTCTTTGTACTAGGAGGCATTTTGGTGCTAACGTATTCATACCAAATACTTTGGCTAATTCCCGTGGAGTTAGCTATATTTGCATTAGTTTTAGGTTGGCTAGGCTGGTATTTATGGAACAAATATGGTGAAAAACTATGGAGGAGAATTGAGTACAGACTCTAGGAGGGCTCATTGTGAATTTTATACAAAACTTATATGTGCAAGATAGTTTAGTTTTACTCTTTGCGGCTGCAATTAGTTTTTTAGCATATTATCTGGTTAGAAAATTTATTTTGCAGTGGATTTATGCTTTTTTTCGAAGAACACCGACAAAATGGGATCAGTTCTTTTTTGAACAGGGCGTTTTTGACACTACTGCATTAATTATTCCCAGTATTATAATGTTTCGTGTTTTACCTTTTTTGCAGGTTTTGTCTTTGGGTGTAACGAAGGTTTTGCAGGTGGGAGTCTTGATCGTAATAGCTAGTTCTCTAGATCGTTTGCTTAAAGCAGGTTTAAAGGCTTACAATTCTTTTCCCATCTCTGACCGTATGCCCATTAAGGGTTACGTACAAATCTTGCAAATTGCCCTTTGGATTTTTTCCGGCACGGCTATTTTATCCCTGCTTATAGGTCAATCTCCTTGGATCTTGATTAGCGGTTTAGGTGCTTTAAGTGCAGTTTTGCTCTTGGTCTTCCAAGACACCATTCTTTCTTTCATCGCCGGTATGCAACTTACTTTAAATGACCACGTAAGGGTGGGTGATTGGATCGAAATGCCCGCCTATGGCGCGGATGGTGATGTGGAAGAAGTTGCCCTTCATACAATTAAAGTGCGTAATTGGGATAAATCAATCACTACTATTCCCACCCACAAGTTAGTGGGTGATTCCTTCAAGAATTGGCGCGGGATGTTTGAATCAGGTGGAAGGCGCATAAAACGTTCCATATTAATAGATCAGACAAGTGTGCGTTTTTTAGATGAAAAGTTATTGGAGAGCCTAGAAAAGATTCAGCTTTTACAAGATTATTTAGCGGCAAAAAAAGAGGAAATCGCCGAGTATAACAGAGTTCATAATATAGATGATTCTTCGTTGGTAAATGGTCGTCACTTAACTAATTTAGGTACTTTTAGGGCATATTTAACGGCATATTTACGATCTCACCCCGGAATTAATAGTGATATGATTCTTATGGTGCGCCAATTACAGCCCACAACAAATGGTTTGCCCATGGAGATTTATGTGTTTACTGCCAGTGTGGCATGGGTGGTGCACGAAGGCGTGCAAGCGGATATTTTTGATCATATCTTGGCGATTATTTCAGAATTCGACTTAAGAGTATTTCAAAATCCTGCTGGTCATGATCTCTTAAAGCTAAGGGATGAAGGGAGTATTTTATAATGAGTGGTTATGTAAGGCGAGAGTATCCCCAATGGTCGTGGTCTTTTTCGCGTAATCAGATGTTTAAATCGTGTGCTAGGCGTTATTATTATAATTATTACGGTTCTCACAATGGCTGGGAATTTTCGGCACCCCCTTCTGCAGCTTTGGCATATCGTTTGAAGAAACTCACATCTTTATATCTTGTACTGGGTGATGCACTTCATAAAAGTGCAGAGCATATTGTTGAAAGGGTAATTGCCGGGCACGATGTTCCCAGTGCCGATTTTGTAGAAGAAGAGGTACGCCGTCAATTGAGGAGGGTGTGGACATCTTCTCAAAAAGCCCAAGAGTTATTTATGCAAAGACCGAATCGCGTTGATATGCTCCACGAATTTTATTATGGGATGGAGATTTCCAAACAGACAATCGAAAAAATCAACCTTCGCGCCACTAAGGTTGCGAAGGCTTTAGTTAAATCAGAAATCTGGGAAGAGTTGCGTAAACCGGACACAGAATTGGTTAGTTGCGAGCAGTTCGACACATTTCCCCTAAATGGTACCCCTATATATGCCGTGCCCGACGTTTTGTATAAAACTTCAGCGGGACAATGGGTTATTGTTGACTGGAAAACCGGAGAAGAAGTGGAAGACAATAAGGACCAAGTCGCTTTATATGCCCTTTACGTTGTAAAGAAGCACGGTGTAGAAGTGGAAGCGATCACTGCCCGTTTAGAGTATCTAAATCTCGATACAGTTGAGTCACTCAACTTTACCATGAACGAGCTAGAGGCTGTGGAACATTCAGCCATTCAAAGTATGGAGGAAATGCAAAACTTACTATTGGATCCGGAAGTTAATAAGCCTATGCCAAAAGAAAAATTTGCCTTAACTGATGCACGGGGTCTATGCCCTTGGTGCAATTATTATGAATTGTGCAGGGAAGAGCTTGAAGAAAACCCTGCTTAAGCATTGAAATTAGGGGCTAGAGTTGTGTTTTCTAGTTCTAAAAGGAGACGTTTAATGTTAGTCCCCCCTCCGTACCCACCGAACCAATTTGTACCCAAAACGCGGTGACATGGTATAATAATACTAACTGGGTTTGCCCCGACGGCTTGTCCCACTGCTCTAAATGCCTTAGAGTTAATGTTTTGGCCTATTTCTTTGTAGGTTGTGAATTGCCCATGGGGTATCTTTTTAACCTCGTGCCATACCCTAAGTTGAAAGTCTGTTCCGATTAACTCCACAGCCCACTTAAAATCTATTTTTTTCCCGTGAAAGTAAGAATCGAGATCTTGTTTATAAAGACTATCAAGGGGACTTTGGCACACGATTAGTTTGGGAAAATGCTTTGCGAGCCAACGTTGCCCTTGTTCTTCCCTATAAGAAGCGTAAACTAATTTGTTATTATGAAACCATAGATAGAATGGTCCCAAGGGTGAATTGTAAATTGAAATTCGCACAATAAACACCTCCCGGAGTGGATGTTAAAATACTCTTCGCAATGAAATAACTTTATCCTGCTGTTAAAGAAGGGAGCGGGTGATTTGGGTTCAGGTATGCAAGCGATAGATCAGAGATTAGAGCTACGTAGAAAAGTTCTCTTCTTGGCTTGGCCCGCGATTATAGAAAACCTTTTACACACTATGGTCGGTATTGTGGATACTGCCATGGTGGGTAGATTGGGCTCTGAGTCGTTGGCCGCAGTTGGTCTAGGAAATCAGATCTTTAATATAAGTCTAACGGTTTTTGCAGCCCTTGCCACAGGGAGTACCGCTATTGTAGCCAGACATATAGGGGCACGTGAACCTGAAAAAGCAAGCGAGGTTGCTAGGCAGTCTTTAACATTGGGTGTTTTTGTTTCGGGAACAGTTATGGCAATCTTACTCCTCGGTGCCAGAACCTTTTTGGGTATCTTATTTAGAAGTTCTGAGGCCATCGTTTTAGATCTTGGTGCCTCGTATATAAGAATAGTTGCCAGTGTTCTTATTTTGAATTACTTTTTAATAGTGATCAATGCCATTTTACGTGGTGCAGGTGATACAAAAACGCCCATGCGCATCACTGCTTTGGTAAACGTAATTAATATTATAGGCAATATTATTTTCATCTATGGTATTGGACCAATTCCTTCCTTTGGTGTTGCCGGTGCGGCCATAGGAACTGCAATTGCCCAAGGGTGCGGGGGAATTATTGCACTTATAGTATTATTCCGTACTAATATTTTGCAAGTTAGAATTACAGATTCTTATAAACCCAATGGAGTTATTATTCGGCGAATCTCAAATATAGGGGTACCTGCAGGTGTGGAACAGGGTGTTATGCGTGTGGGTCAGTTGATGTATACAATTGTTGTCTCTTCTCTGGGGACGGTGGCTTACGCCGCTCACCAAGTTGCCTTAAATGCCGAATCCCTTTCCTTTATGCCCGGTTTAGGTTTTGCAGTGGCAGCTACTACTTTGGTTGGGCAAAATCTAGGTGCAAAACAACCGCAAAGGGCGGAAGACGCTGCCAAGATAGCACGTAACCTTGGTTTAACTGTCATGTCCTTAATGGGTGTTATTTTCTTTGTTATTCCGGAACCCATTGTTAAGGTGTTTTCTAGGGATCCTGACGTAATTGCCCTCGCAGTCGTATGTCTGCGCCTAGTGGCGGTTGCCCAACCTTCACTGGCTGTTTGGATGATTCTTTCAGGGGGGCTGCGCGGGGCAGGGGATACTAAATCAATAATGAAAATAGTCTTGGTCGGTTTTCTCTTTGTGAGAGTAGGCTTAGCTTGGTTATTTGCAATTCGTTTGGGCTATGGCTTGGTTGGTGCCTGGGTCGCCATGGTGATTGATTTGGTCTTGCGCAGTATTTTGATTCAACGAAGATTTTCTGCAGGAGTTTGGAAGATGGTAAGAGTTTAAAGGGAGTTGAGACCATGGAAAACTTTAATTACTTTATGCCCACAAAAATGATGTTCGGATCAGATGTAGTCAAAAGAGAGTTAGGGAACATTAATTTAGGGAAAAAGGCCTTAATTGTCACCGGAAAAACCTCTGCTAAATTATGCGGAGCACTGGATGACGTTTTACAAGCACTAAATGGCGAATATGCCATCTTTGATCAAGTGGGTAATAACCCCACCGTGGAAAATGTTTTGCAAGGCGGCAAATTTGCCCGTGAAAACTCATGTGATTATGTAATTGCCATAGGTGGTGGTTCTCCACTAGATGCCGCTAAGGTTATTGCTATCTTAGCAGTTAATGATGTACACCCATTAGACTTATACAAAAGTGGTTGGCAGAATGAGGCACTACCAATTATTGCCATTCCAACTACTTCAGGAACGGGAAGCGAAGTAACGCAATATGCTGTTTTAACTATTGAAGAATCAGAAACAAAAAAAGGTCTCGGTGGACCGGATTTGTTTCCGAAAGTGGCCTTTTTAGATCCTGAATACACCGATTCATTACCACTGCAGATAACTATAGATACTGCTGTGGATGCATTGTCACACCTTATTGAAGGTTATTTTTCTAAACGGTCTACCGCGGCAAGTGATTTAGTTGCCCTTCAAGGAATATCCTTGTGGGGAACAGCCATTTCGGCCCTAAGAGAAGGAAATTTGAACCGAGATATTCGCCGTAACTTACTTTTGGCTTCTAGTCTAGGTGGCATTACTATTGCCCAAACCGGTACTACTTTAGTTCACGCTTTAGGCTATTCCTTAACCTATTACCATGGCTACCCGCACGGCCGGGCTAATGGTGTTTTATTTGCCGAATACCTACGGTATACTGCAGGTGTTGCCCTGGAAAAAGTGCAAACTGTCTTAGATTTACTTGGACTTTCTTCTGTAGATGAGTTTGCAGATGTGATGAATGACTTATTCAGTGATTATGCAGGGAAATTAGGGCTTTCGGAAACCATGATAAATTCTTACGTTAAGAAGGCTATGCAAACAAAGAACGTTGGTAATTCCCTTGGTAATCCATCTGCTAAAGAATTAACAAGGATTCTAGAGGCCATAGTGTAACCAAAAAGCCGCCTCTCGCAAATCTTAAGGGGCGGCTTGGATAATTTTTTTGCTTAACTATTTTTAATAATGCTTACTACGTATTTAGCTGCAGCTACTAATTGGTCAATGGGCATTGTTTCTGAGGTTGTGTGTACATCAGTATATCCCATTCCTAAGATAACCGAGGGGATTCCGTATTTATTAATAATATTAGCATCACTTCCCCCTCCGGTGCTTTCAAGGTGCGGTTTAAGACCCACATCTTCGGCCGATTTTAGGGCTAAAGTAACTACATAATCATCGCTACTGAGTGAGAAACCATCATAGCTATCATTTATTTCGATGTCCACAGTAGTATTGTGCTCGTTACAAGTAGATTCCATGATTTCAACCATATGCTCAATTTGCTTGTTTAACTTTTCTCCATTCGCTGAGCGAGCCTCGCCTTTTAAAGAGACTAAATTGGGGATAATATTAGTTGCTTCTCCACCTTGAATGATGCCGATATTTGCGGTAGTTTCTTCGTCAATTCGCCCTAATCTCATTTTTGTAAGGGCGTGGGCGGTGACTACTAAGGCACTATTGCCTCTTTCAGGGGCTACTCCCGCATGGGCAGCTTTGCCATGTACTTTAAAGTTAATATTTTTTTGAGCAGGAGCTTGAGTTACAATTGTTCCGACCGGACCGCCTGCATCGAGAAAATAGCCGGCTTTAGCTTGAAGTTTGCCATAGTCGAGATTTTTGGCGCCAAAAAGGCCCCCTTCTTCGGCTACAGTAAAAAGGACTTCTAGGCGTCCGTGGGGAATTTCCTGTTCTTGAATGAATTTTATGCCTTCTAAGATTGCAACAATGCCTGCCACATCGTCTGCTGCTAATATGGTGGTTCCATCACTGGTGATTATGCCATTATTAATTTGGGGCTTTATTCCTAATCCCGGTTGAACCCTATCCATATGGGCACAAAATAATATGGGATTGGCTTGTTTATCACCGTCTAAGACGGCAATGAGATTTCCGGTGGTACCGCCGATTTTTTCGCCGGCATCATCTTCGGTTACTGTGAAGTTTAAAGCTTGTAATTTTTCAATAAGAACATCGGCCATTTGACGCTCGTCTTTGGTGCTGCTATCGATTTGAACCAATTCGAGAAATTCATCTATCAAACGGTTTTCATTAATATTCATGTTAAACCTCCCTTTCTGTTCTTTCTTTCAATATGCGCAAATGGTTTCCTGCAAAGGAATCATATGGTTTCTTATAGAAGTATTAGGTGAAATGGACTGATATCATGGAAAAATTGGTTGGCATGGTTTTACTTGCGGGAGAATTATTATTAACTTGTGGTGCTGAAATGTACCGAGTTGAAGAAACCATCGAACGGATGGGAATTTCAGCGGGTTTTGCTCAAGTTGAAAGTTTCGCGACCCCCACGGGCTTATTTCTCTCCCTGCACACTTCTGATGGACGTGTTTATACTAGAGTCAGGCGAATTCGCCGCTCTTTTAGTAACTTAGCCCTTATTTCCGAAATTAATGCCATAAGCAGATCTTTTTCTTCAGGCGAAACAACTATAGAAGATGTAACAACTAGACTAAAAGGTTTAAAAAAAGAAGGTGTGCCCCATAATTTCTTACGTCTTCTCATGGGTGGAATGGGGGCAGCCGCTTTCACCGTTTTATATTCCGGAAGTGGCATAGAAGCTTTGATTGCCGGGATAATCGGCTTAATTATACTTTTGATAGACAATAAACTCGAAGACTATCCCATTCCCAATGCCTTGGTGGCGGCGGTGGGTGCCGCGGTTGCCGCGGGATTAGCTAAGGGGGCCGCATTGCTTTTGACAATAAACACCAATGTGATAACTTTAGGAGCGGTGATGATTTTAGCCCCCGGGGTTGTGATGACCACTGCTATTAGAGATATGTTAAGCGGAGAACTAGTTTCCGGGGTAACTAGAGGTGCCGAAGCCCTTTCAATAGCCGTGGGAATCGCCACGGGTGTGGCGATTATTCTCAGTATGGGGGGCAATTAACATGGTGGTTCAGGTTTTGGCGGGATTTGTATCGGCCGTTGCCTTTGCATTTATATATAACGTGCCTAGAAGTGAGATTTTTAGGACGGGAATATTAGGTGGGCTCGGTTGGCTTACCTTTTCATTGACTAAAGACGCGGGAGGCGAAGTGGGGGCAATGTTTTTAGGCGCTACATCAGTGGCACTTTGTAGCGAGCTTTTTGCCCGCAGATACAAACAGCCCGTAATAATCTTTTTGGTTCCCGGAGTGATACCTTTGGTACCGGGGGGAAGAGCGTATTTGACCATGTTGAGTTTTTTACAACATGATTATAACGAAGGTGTTACTTTACTTGTTTCCACCTTCTTTTTGGCCGGTGCCGTGGCCGCGGGTATCATCATAGCCAGTTCGATTTTCCGGGTTTATTCTCGCGCAAAATATGTTAGGAGGCAATTATAATGGAAGCAAATAAAATTGTTGTATCTCTCGATAACAAAGAAATAGTGGTGGATGCAGGTACTTTAGTGGGCGAGTTAGCCGCAATGGTACCGGAAGCTAAAGAATCGGTGGTTGCTTTGGTAAACAACGATGCCATGGGGTTTCAGTTCCCTTTAACCGAAGATTGCCGGGTGCAATTTTTAAATACTAATTCCGAAGCGGGAATGAGGGCGTATCGCGCCAGTTTAGTGTTTTTATTTGTTAGAGCTGCTTTGGACGTTTTACCTGATTGTACCGTGCATATTCAGCATTCTTTAAACAACGGTCTCTACGGGGAAATTGATCATTCCGTGCCCGTTGTTGAAGAGGATATTAAAAAAATAGAAAAGCGCATGAAAGAATTGGTTGCCGAGGATATTCCTTTTGAAAGAAGTACCGTTCCGGTGGCAGAAGCGAGAAAGATTTACGAAGAACAGGGCTTTGACGATAAGTTGCGCCTTTTAGAACAATACGATGGGGAGCAGGTAACGCTCTATAATTTTGGGTGGTTTTACGATTATTTATCTTCAGTTTTAGTACCCAGTAGCCGTCATTTAAAGCACTTTAAATTGCGTTATTATCTACCCGGTTTCATTTTGGATTACCCGCGGCGGGCGAATCCGTCAAAAATTTTGGATTATGTTGAACAGGGCAAATTGTTTAATGTATTTTTCCAAGCAGCGCGTTGGCAGACTAATTTAGCAATTCCCGATGTTGCATCACTAAACGATACCATAAAGAAAGGCGGTTTCGCCGATCTCGTAAGAGTATCTGAGGCTTACCATGAGAATCAAATAGCGGATATTGCAAGTCAAATCAGCAAAGATCGCGATAGGTTGCGTGTTATTCTTATTGCGGGCCCATCTAGTTCCGGAAAGACAACTTTTGCCAATAGGCTATCTGTTCAGCTTCGGGTGCAAGGTTTGCAACCGGTGGCGATAGGGCTTGATGATTATTTTGTTGATAGAGATCGTACGCCCATTGATGAAGATGGTAATACTGATTTTGAAGCACTTGAAGCTATCGATCTAGAATTATTCAACGAACATCTTATTAAATTGATTCAAGGTGAAGAAGTGCATATTCCCACATTTGATTTTATGACGGGAATGCGCAAGTGGAATGGACGAAAATTAAAGGTTCGTTCCGATCAACCATTGATTATTGAAGGGATTCACGGTCTTAATGATGATTTGACCAGACTTGTTCCCATGGGTCGCAAGTTTAAGATCTACGTATCGGCTTTGACCAACTTGAATTTAGATAATCACACTAGAATTTCAACAACCGATGTGCGCATGCTTCGTCGAATGATTAGGGATAATCAATTCAGGGGCCATGATGCACGGGCAACAATCGAACGCTGGCCCTCGGTGCGCAGGGGAGAACACAGACATATATTCCCGTTTCAGGAGGATGCGGATGTTATGTTTAACTCTACTCTGATTTATGAGCTTGCAGTATTAAAGCCCCTTGGGGAGAAACTTCTATTGGGTATTAGTCCTGAGGATGTCGAATATTTTGAAGCTCGAAGAATGTTGCGTTTTCTAAGTTATTTTCATGAGGCAGAAGAGATAGATGCAATACCGAGTAACTCCATTTTACAAGAGTTTATTGGTGGTTCCTGTTTTGAGTGAACGGAGGCAACAACATGAATGTTCTACTAGTGGCTCTGAACGCAAAATTCAGTCACTCCAGCTTAGCGTTGCGGTATTTAGAAACCTATTGTCAGCGGGAATTTCCGCAAATTCAGGCGCTAGAATATAATATCAACCAAAACATTCAAGAAATCGTGGCTGATATTATAAATCGCAAACCGGATGTGGTGGGTTTTTCCTGTTACATTTGGAACATTGAACTGATTTTACCCATAATTTCCGATTTAGCAAAGGTGTGTCCTGAAACAAGTATCATTCTAGGGGGCCCGGAAGTTTCTTTTGATGTGGAATATTGGCTAGAAACTTACGATGCCATAGATTATTTGATTGCAGGAGAGGGCGAAGAATCTCTCCTGCGGTTCTTGCAAGAGTACAAGAAAAGTAATAGACAACCCACTGCCGAGCAGTTAAAAAGCGTGCCCGGATTAGTGTTTAGAATAGGCGATAAGGTGGTTCAAAACGGCCAAGAGCCTTTGGATCTATCCACCATTCCTCCGATTTATGATGGTGATTTGTCTAAGCTGGAAAATAAAATAGTTTATTATGAAACAACCCGTGGTTGTCCTTTCCGTTGCGCATATTGTCTATCCTCTGTCATGGGGCAGGTTCGTGAGTTTCCCATGGATTTAGCTAAAAAAGAGCTACGATCTTTAGCTGCCACAGGCGTTGAACAAGTGCGGTTTGTGGATAGAACATTTAATTATGATGCAAAAAGAGCCTTTGATTTAATCGAATTTATGATTGGTTTAGACACCGGCACAAGGTTCCAATTAGAAGTTAGCGGAGATATTTTAACTGAACCTATCTTGCAACTTTTGAAGACCGCTCCGGAAAATCGGTTTCAATTCGAAATAGGGGTTCAATCCACAAATGAAAGCACATTAAAGGCCGTACACAGGCACTCTAATCTTAAGCGTTTAGCTGAGGTTGTAAAATTTTTAAAAGATGAGACAACCGTCAGGGTGCTGCTTGATTTGATTTCCGGACTTCCGGATGAGGGTTTTGCTCGATTTGGAGAGTCATTCAATTATGTGTTTTCCCTTAGACCCGATCGTATTCACCTGGGTTTCCTAAAGCTCCTTCGCGGTTCACACCTGCGGGAAGAGGCAGAAAGCTTCGGTTGTGTTTATACGGAGAGGGCACCTTATGAGGTGCTTTATACAGATTGCCTATCGTACGAAGAACTGCAGCGTCTAAAACGCATAGACGATCTGCTTGATAAATATTATGGTTCGCGTTTTGAGCGTTCTATAGAGTTTTTATGCGAGGAAAGATCACCCTTTGAGTTCTTTAACGATTTTGCCGAGAAGTGGGAAAAGTCGGGTTATCACTGGTTGAATCACTCTTTAGTGAGTCTTTACAAGATTTTGTGGGATTTTTATGGTGAAGAAGATTCCGATTTATTGGCATGGTTATGTTACGATTTTCGTGTTAATGAAAGTCGTCAACTCACCCCTGAGTGGATGGGTGGGCTGAATAACCGGAGTAGGGAAAATGAATTAATTCAATCAAATCGTTTAAGCCAAATCTTACCTGAATTAGCCGACCTACCTCCCAGGGAAATTAGCCGCAAGATTTTCGTAGAGGAACTATCTTTTAAAAAGGGAACAGAAAAGATCCTTTTTTATTACTCCGAACTTAACCGATCTGCTCAAGTTTTTCGTTTATAATAACCTAAAGGAATTCCCGTGATTTTACTTGTGATTTCGTCTAATGATACAAGATCACGTTCGTTTACTTCTAGGAGTGCCCGCTTTCCTAAAGCTCGCACTCCTTCCTTTATCTCTTCTGTACAGGAGTTTAGATAATTACCAAGATCATGGGCACCTTTTCTCCAATTGAATCGTTTACTCATCTTTCCACCTTCCATCGCCAATTGAGTTGGGGGTTCCCAAGGTACCGCTTTTAAAGATTGAGTGTGGCTCGCGGCAAAAAGCGGCATTGTACCCATATAAATGGCATTGGCACCAAGGGCAAGAGCCTTTAAACATTGTCCGGGCGAATTAAATCCTCCGGAAATAATCAGACTTACTTTGTTTTCTGCTTTGCGCAAACGCAGGTGTTTAACAGCTCTGCAAAGACCTATCAGCGTTGGAAGACCAAAATCGTCCTCCAAAATGGGTGCCGCTGCCACGGTTGCAGCTTGTGCGCCTTCGAGGGCGAGATAATCAACTCCGGACTTTAGACAAAAATCTATTTCTTCTTCTAGATGATCACTCAGCGAAAATTTAATTCCCACGGGAATACCATCTCCGGCTTTTTTAAGAAAAGACACCAGTTTTGGTAAATCCCGTGTATTACGTAGTGCCGGCAGAGATGTGCGAATCAAATGGGGATACGGTGCTTGAGCCCCTCCTGCACTGGCACCCTGGGCTATTTGTATCTCAATTGCATTGGCATCTCTGAGCATGGTTAAGTTGCGATGCAAAGGGATTCTAGGATATTGTACGATGAGTTTTTGTGCCAGTTCCCTCTCTTGTTGTAAATAAGCACCCTCACCTGTGTTAGTGGCTGTGCCCGCTTTTGTGCTCCCAAGGGCAAAAGCGGCCTTGAATTTCGCCGATAGGGCCCTTTTGTAAGCCATACCCGAAATAAGAAGTGGTGTGGTAACACGTAATGGTTTTTTTGCCAAAGGTCCAATGACCACATCAGTATTCACCGGTATTGTGTGGGTGAGTGCCTGGTTTTTAAAATGAGACGAAATAAACATCAAACCATCAAAATCAATGAATTTCCTTGCGGTTCCGAGGGGACGTTTAATGACAGTGCCATGTTCGGAACGGAGATTTGTTTCAATAATATTTTGAACGCCGGTACGCTTTGTGGCAGAGAATAATTCCGCTAGGTTTTCCACGTAAGGATCTGTTTGAATTATTTCCAAGCCAAACCTACTTAATTGCGTGACTAGAAAACGAGCTGCACTTAGTCCACCCAAAGCCGCTAAAGAACCTACGAATACTTTTGATGATAATCTAGACAGAATATCGCCTCCTAAGGCTGGGGATGGTAATGGTAAAACTAAGGAGTATTATATGGATAGTGAAGATCAAAACACTGATGTTTAGTATCCCTAAGGAAAAATAAGATATACTATGTCGAGTTTTGTGTTATGTGGGGTGAAGACTGTGGTTAGGGTAACCCAAAACGTGATAGTAGCTTTAGTTTTAATTGTTTTGATTTCTGGGGTTGGTAAAGCCTCAGTTTTTGTGGATCCCACTTCTTCGTATAGCGTAAAGATCCCGAATAATTGGGTTTATCAGGCATACGAAAGCGATAGATTACTAACGGTCTTTTACGGTGAAGGCAACCCCAATCTACTATATTTTGAGCAGTTTATTCAAATACCCGACGATACTGCATTGAATTTTGCCGAGCGGACACTTGACCTTTATGCAGGTGCAGGTGGACTAAAAGAATTTCTTTTTAATGGCGACTTTAAGCATATAGAGGTTCATGGTCAGCCCGGAGTTTTGTGTGTTTATACATATAAAGGTAATTCGGGTAAGGACTTGTGGGAAGAAAGAATTTTCTTTAGGTTTTCTGAGAAGCACGCTTTTAGCATAACCTTCGGTGGAGAAGGAAAATGGGAAGAAAGAGATGAGGATGTCCTCAAAGATGTCTTAACCGATTGGCGGTGGTTATTTTGAGAACTAAAATAGTGATGACCTTCATTTTTCTTGTTGCCATATTATGTAGCCTATTATTTTTTGCACCGGTAGGAATGGCGTCATCCCTTGTTAGCGGTTCCTTTGAACGAAGTTTAGGTGGAGGAGTCGCCAAAGAAATTTTAAATCAATATGGCGGCGAATATGAATTGCCTATTCAACAGCGTTTGTGGGTCGAAGAGGTTTTTCGTAGATTAGTGGAGTGCACGGAGAGGAAAGATGTGGAATATAATTTAACGATATTAAATTCCTCGGCACCTAATGCTTTCGCCTTACCTGGAGGTTATATCTTTTTAACCAAGGGCTTGCTTAGAATATTGGTAAATGATGAAAATAAATTGGCCGCGGTGCTGGGTCATGAAATTGCCCATGTTGAAAAGCGACACGGTATAAATGCTGTTTTTAGACAAATGGGATTAACCGTGCTACTTGAGGTCGGTGTTATCTGGTTAGATCTTGTTTCAGCCGATGTATTGCGTGTGGGATCGGTAACTTTGTTGCAGTTATTGCAATTGGGGTGGGGACGAGAAGCCGAATTTGAAGCGGATATTCTCGGTCAAGACATGGCTGTACGCGCCGGATTTGATAGTGTTGGCGGTGTTAGTGCCTTAGATAGTCTTGCTGAACAAAATAAATTTGATTTACCTATGAAGATTTTTCGTACACATCCCGATATCAAAAATAGGCGAACACGTCTAGAAGAAAATATGCTTTCATATTGGTCAAAATTGCATGCAGTAACTGAAAATAATGCTCTAAAAAGATTGGAATTAAGCAGGATTTCTCACCAGAATGGGCGAACTGATCCTAATAACCGATTTAACCTAAAAATTTTATCAGGAAAACGCGGTGGTCTTGAACTTCACGACCTCCAGTCAGATGAAAAAACAATTTGGCTTCAAGGTTTTCATGTGAAATCGTATAACTGGTCACCTAAGGGAAAATATCTAGCGGTCTTGGGCAAATTAGATTCGGTGTCCCAGATCTGGCTCGTTGATCGTTATGGTTATGTCATAAAACGATGGGTATCAAGTGAAAAATTAGGACAAATTAACGATATGAGCTGGTCCTTGCGTGAAGATATGTTGGCTTTGGATATATTCAAAGACGGAAAAGAAGAAATCGTGGTGACCTATGTCCATACTGATGTTTATATTCCCATAACTGATGATCATGGGGGAAACAGTAGTATTTGGCATGATAATTACATTTATTTTTTCAATAATGGACGGTGGTATGGACGCAAGATGCCTGAGACCAGAGCAGTCGTTATACCAAACCCCATACCGCGGGTTGTGGAAAGGAAAAGGATTTTATCACCCACAATCATAGAAGAAGGAAATACTATCCGTTTAACCAGTCCCTCATTGATCTTGCCATAAGAGGAGAAAATTAATGAATGTTTTGATTACGTGGAAGTTTTTAGACGATACAGATGTGGAGTTATTGCGGCAAAAAACGGGAGTTAACGTAATTAAAAGTGATTCAAAAGAACATGCATTAGAACTCGCGCCACATGCAGATGTTGTTTTTGGATTTCCATCTACTGAGATTTTGCAAGCTGCTGTTAACTGTAAGTGGCTTCAAACCCCTTATGTGGGTGTTGAGCGAATCTTGCGCAGCGAGTGGGGGAATACCGAGATGGTGGTCACTAACGCCAGTGGGTGTTTTGGACCGCCAATAGCGGAGCATGCGATTGGTCTGATTTTGGCTTTTAATAGGGGATTGCATCTTGCACGTGATAATCAAAATGGGCAAGTGTGGAATATGAATACTAATTATCCATTTCGGGAGTTAAGCAACGCAACTGTAGGTATTCTTGGTTACGGCGATTTGGGGCGTAATATAGCCATAAGGCTCGCAGGATTCGGCTGCCGCACAATTGCGTTTAGAAATAATCCCACAGGCAATGAAAAGCATGAGGTTCATAACCTCGAATCATTTTCGGATCTCGCCGGCGGATTAGACTATCTAATTTGTGCATTGCCGGAAACCCCTAAGACCGTAGGATTTTTAGATAAAAAAATGATGCAATTATTGCCAAAACATGTTATTATAGTGAATGTTGGTCGCGGAAGTCTAATTCCCGGTGATGATCTAATATTCGCACTAGAACAGGGCATCATTGCAGGGGCGGGCCTTGATGTTACCGATCCTGAGCCTCTTCCGGCCAATAGTCCTTTGTGGAAAATGCCAAATGTTATAATCACACCGCATAATAGCGCGTTCACACCTTTCCATAAAGAACGGCTCAGGCAGATTTTCTTAGAAAATTGGGATCATTTTAAAGCCAATGGCGAACCTAAAATTAACGTAGTCGATGAGCAATTGGGCTACTGAATATATCATTCGATGACTATTTGAAAATTGTGTTCGTAATTGAGTATATTTCGTCTTAATCTTTTGTTTTGTATACTCTTGAAGTACATAAACAAGTAGGCTAAGGTGAGCGAAATTAAGGGGTATTATTTTATGCATAATAAATTCAAACCTTCCATCCTAACAATTGTATTAATATGTTTCTTTGTTTTGTGTGGTATGTTAGGTTCTACCTTAGCGAATGAATCATCTAAGTCTTTAGATCTGAATATAAATTTAGACTTGAAATTTCCGGCAGATAGATCGAAAGATAATTTCATGGAAAAATACGATGAAGTTATCAATGAAATCGCCATAAGTGAAGAAGCAAACGAAGTCGTGGATCAGATTAGGGATGTATTTTTAGAAGTTAAAGATGCCAAAATGGATGTACTTATTACTGAAATTAAAGGTCAGCGCAATGAAGAAGTACATTTGGAGCTTTTGGTAGGAGTGGAGCAAAAGCTCGCACGTTTAGAATTTAAAGCCCCAAGTGCTTTGCGCGGCAACATTATGGTTTTGAATCAAGAAAAGATGGAAACGAAAATGTTTCAACCCGTTGTTAATAAAATAAGAGTGCAAGCCCTGGAAGATGTAAGCAAAGAGGCCTTATCTGCACTAAATGTTGCACAGATTACATCTTATTTTGATTTTAGTCAATATGAAGTGGATATTTTGGAAGAAGTCAAGGTGGATAATGTTCATGATTATCTGCTACGGGTATATGCTTCTGATGGTCAAACTTGGCTTGTGCGCGTAAAAAACGACAGCTGGGTGCCCTATGAAATTGCAGTGTATGAAAAAGAGGTTGCCATGGGAATCGTAAACTTTCATAATGTTGTCTTAAACCCTGAATTAAGTGTAGAAGAATTGCAGAGGTTACCAAAAGTCAAAGAAGAAAGGATTTAAAGGGGGGGCGTCATTGCGTATTCTAGATAAGATTATTGTCGTGTTTTTCTCAGTTGTAGTTGTTGCGTTCACGCTTATAGCACCCGCAATGGCGTTCGAGGCCGAAGATATTCTCTACGGCTATGGATATCAAGGTTGGTTAGCCGGTTTAGGTATCAGTCAGGAAAATGTTAAGCCCCTAGGTTTCTTTGGGTACGAGAAGACAGGCATTGATGGTTTTGTTGGTCAGAATGAAAACGACGATCAGATCTCTAGTTGGATAGGAGGACACAAGCAGGTCTTTGTGGGTAACTATGGTTATACCTTGGAGTTATTTGTGGCTAATACTGATAGACCCATCCTTTCAACATTTGTAAATAGTCTCGATCCCCACATTGGTGCTTATGGGGAGTTTAACCGTATGTATGGAGATTTTGGTCATGGACTCAGTGGAACGGCCCAGTTATTTGTTAATGAAGAGGGGCAATTCGAATATTGTATCAGTCCCTATGTACAGTTTAATAGACAAGGCGTCTGGCGCTTTTCCGCTTCCATGGGTACTGTTTTTGGTCTAGGAATGTCTTATTTAGAACCCATGGAAGTACTCAAATTTGACGTAACTTTATTGGATGAGTCCCTTAGTTTTCACGTGTTGTTGTCTGTCCCCGAAAAACCGGTGACTTTTGGGGCCGGTTGGACACAAGAACGATTACAGTCATTTGTGCGTTATACATTCTAAAGAAGGTTAACTTTGGGGGCTCTGTCCCCTTTTTTATGCCTAAAAGGGAGAGTAGATTAAGTGCATGTTGTTTTAGTGGAACCTGAAATACCGGCTAATACAGGTAACGTTGCCCGATTATGTGTGGCAACCGGTTCAACTTTGCATTTAGTACGCCCTTTGGGTTTTTTTCTGAGCGATCCGAAGGTACAAAGGGCCGGACTCGATTATTGGAAGTATCTCGACTTACAAGTGCATGATTGTTTTGATGATTTTCTTGAAAGCGCAAACCCTCATAGGGTTTTTTTGGTGGAGACAGGGGGCTTGCATCTTTATTCGGAAGTGGAATATGAGCCCGACGACTATTTGGTCTTTGGAAGCGAAACAAAGGGATTAAATCAAAATATAATTAACAATTTCCAAAATAATGTAATTACACTACCGCAAAAAAATGTTCGTTCTCTTAACCTTTCTAATACTGTATCTATAGTAGTTTACGAGGCCTGGAGGCAACTAGGCTTTATATAATAAAATAGAAATCCATGCAGGATAACCGAGCTAAGACCAGAATATCTAGGCGTTAAATATATTTTAAAAGTGTGAGGTGATTTGATACATGCGACGAGTCAAATCGTCTTTCGGCGGATTTTTTCCGAATGACGCTAAAAAACGTACTGCGCAAACTCCCATTGAAATACTTAAGGCTCCCGAAACTTTAGTCGTCTCGCTTTCACAACATGCCGGTAAACAGGCAAAGCCGGTTGTGGCTAAGGGTGATGAAGTCTTAAAAGGGCAGTTAATTGCCGAAGCGGATGGGGCCATAAGTGCTCCTATACACTCGCCAGTATCAGGAACAATCAAAGCAATCGAACCGCGAATACATCCAAGTGGTGACTCTATTCCGGCGATCGTCATTGAAAATGATGGCGAAGAGAAATGGATAGAGCTGGAGCAACATCTTGAACCGGTACAGCTGGATGCAAGCACCATCAGAGAAAAGATTAGGGATGCAGGAGTAGTTGGCATGGGTGGGGGAGGTTTTCCCACAGCATTAAAACTGGAACCTCCGGAAGGCATCACTATAGATTTTTTGATTATCAATGGTTGTGAATGCGAGCCCTATCTCACAGCGGATGATCGTATAATGATAGAATATGCTAAAGAGATTATCCTAGGAGCCCGCTTGATGGCTAAGGCATCAGGAGCACGGCAAATTGTTTTTGCCATCGAAGATAATAAACCTGAAGCTATTAATGCTATCAAAGCAGAGGCAGGCGCTTTAGATGTTGTTGTTTTACCATCGAAATATCCCATGGGAGGAGAAAGGCAATTAATTCAGGCGATTACCGGACGAGAAGTGCCAAGTGGTGGTCTCCCCTATGATGCCGGTGTAATCGTGAACAATGTGGGAACCGCTTATGCCGTTGCTAAAGCGGTAAGAGACGGTCAACCCTTCATTTCCAGGGTGATTACCGTATCCGGTGATCCGCTTGTAGAGTCGAAAAATTTCTTCGCACCCATCGGAACTCCCTTTCAGTATTTAATTGAATCCGCAGGAGGATTTAAGGAAACCCCGGGCAAGATAGTTGCCGGTGGTCCCATGATGGGTAGTGCACAATTTGATTTAGATTCTTCAATGGGTAAAACTTGCACAGGTTTACTGGCCTTAGCCAAGGGTGAAAGTGCAACACCAAACGTACTACCTTGCATTAAATGTGCCCGTTGCGTAGATGTTTGCCCCGCAAACTTACTACCATTGAAATTAGAAGCATTCGGAATGAATGAAATGTGGAATGAAGCCTACGACTACGGAGCTTTAGATTGTATAGAATGCGGATCTTGCAATTATGTTTGCCCTTCAAAACGTCCGTTATTGCAATATATACGTTTCGCAAAAAGGGAAATAATTGCCGAACAGGCAAAATCAAGCTAAAAGGAGGGTGGGGCAATGGAAGATATGAATTTAATTGTGGCGCCTTCTCCCCATCTGCGAGATAGTGACACAACTGAAAAAATAATGTTCTCAGTATTAATCTCTTTACTACCGGTGATAGGTGCTTCTTTTTACTTTTTTGGCTGGGATGCAGTACGTCTAATTTTATTGTCTTCGGCCACGGCAATTATCACGGAGTATGCTTTTCAATATATTAGAAAAATACCCATCCAAATTGGCGATGGAAGCGCGTTATTAACAGGTGTACTTTTGGCACTATGTGTACCGCCAAGTTTACCTAGCTGGATGGTTATTATTGGGTCTGCATTTGCCATTGGCATCGGAAAACAGGTCTTTGGAGGGTTAGGGCATAACCCATTTAATCCTGCACTTGTGGGGAGGGCGTTTCTAACAGCTTCTTTTGCAGCTGCCATGACAACTTGGACAGCACCTTTTGATGCCGTTACCACGGCCACACCTTTAGTCTTGGGCGCGGCACGCAGTAGTCTTCCGGATTTATTTTTTGGTTCTGTTGCAGGCTCTTTAGGTGAAACCTCGGCTTTAGCCATATTAATAGGAGGTATTTACCTATTCTATAAAGGTGTGTTAGATCACCGAATTACCGTTGGAGTTTTAGGTACCGTCGTCATAATGGCATTACTCACGGGTCAAGACCCAATTTTCCATCTGCTTGCAGGTAGCGTTTTGTTTGGTGCCGTATTTATGGCCACAGATATGGTAACCTCGCCCATAACAAAGGGTGGAAGATGGATCTTTGGTATGGGTATTGGGTTAATAATAATGTTAATCAGAATTTGGGGAAGCTATCCCGATGGGGTTACTTTTGCAATCTTACTTATGAATGCTGTAACTCCGTTATTAAATCGATGGACACGTCCCCGAATATATGGGCAAGGGGTGAAGGTTAGTGAATGAGTCCCTTCGTATGGTAGTTGTGCTTACATTAATTGCCATGGTGTCAGCAGGCATTTTATCATTGGTTTATGGTTTCACAAGTGTTAAAATAGAAGAAAACGCAGCTCTAGCCTTGGAAGGTTCCGTTTTAGAGGTTCTACCCGGTACCAGTAAAGTTAATGTGGTGCGTTTAAACCCTGATGAATTAGGTGTGGATGATCCCAGAGAAATGCGTGAAAGGGAACAAAAGACTACTTTAATTTATCAAGGTGAAAATGACCAAGGGCAGCTTGTTGGTTATGCGTTTGTTGGTGAAGCAAATGGTTATAGTGGCACTGTAAGAGTCTTAGTCGGTGTTGATGAGCAGACAGATAAAATTTTAAATATCAAAGTTCTAGCCCACACAGAAACACCGGGTCTTGGATCAAAGATTGAAGACGAAAGTTTTCGCAAGCAGTTTGTGGATAAATCTGTTAATGATCCCATTAAACTCGGCGAAGATATTGATCTAATCTCAGGTGCTACTATCTCCAGTCGTGCAGTTGCTGAAGCGGTTCGTCGCGGCTTTGATGATGCTTCTGCAGTTTATGAAGGAGGGAAGTAGAAATGGGTAGGATTTATAAAGATTTTCTTA
>DUPA01000059.1 GCA_012838515.1 Natronincola sp.
ATAGCGGAAAAATTCAGTTACACGACCGGTATGTATACGCCTGCAGTAGCAATGGTATTGGTTTTTCTCATCTTTATGTTTGTATACGATAAGAGGAGTATAGGGGAGTGAGTAGTTGTGGAAGATGCTAATTTTAGGGCTGAAGTAGTTAAAACAGCTAAAAAGGCCGAAGAAAAGGGACTTTGTCAATATAAATCGGGTAATTTCAGCATGATAGATAGGGATAATGGAGTAGTATACATTACACCCTCCGGGATATCCCGTGATGAGTTAACAAGTGCAATGATTGCTAAAATAGATATGGATGGTAATGTATTGGAAGGAGACTTTGCGCCCTCCATTGAGGTTGCAATGCACTTAAGTGCCTATAGGGCAAGACCCGAAGCCGGTGCAGTTGTGCACACCCATTCTCGTTATGCGACGATCTTTGCAAGCATGGGTAAGGAAATTTTGCCGGTGAGTCTTGAAGCAGTTCACTATGGCGGTGCCCCCGTTCCTGTCACGGAGTTTGGCATGGCAGGTTCGGAAGATATAGCCGAAAAGATTGTTAAACCACTACAAAACTCCAAAGTTTGTTTATTGAAGTATCATGGCTCATTGGCCGTAGGCGATAATATGGATCAGGCCCTTTTAAATGCTATTTATGTTGAAGAAGTTGCGTTGATTTATTATCATATGTTAGCAATTGGATTTAAAGATTTTATGCCGCAAGAGTTATTTGAAGGCGCACTTGCTTAAATCATTTTTAAATTGCCCCCTTAAGATAGGAACGAGGAAAGACTCTCCTTGGTACTATGATAAGGGGGTTTTTTGTTACACTTAAGTCTATTTGCGAAAAAAGGAGGAAAAGACTGATTTTCCTTAAACTGTTAGATCAGAAGTACCTTGTGGGGATGATCCTCAAGCTTTAGCCATAGGATCTTAGTGGTGTAGATGTACTTTAATAATTAAAAACGGGGTGGGATTGGTACATGATTGACCAAAATAGGCACCATGCAACGCTTAGAAGAAGCAGATGGGAGTAACTTATAATGAAAAAAAGTATATACGTTATACTTATATTAGCGGTAGTTTTGCTATCGGCATTTCCGGTATTAGCTGGGTTCCCGAAAAACAAGATAGCGGTTCAACCCTTGTGGTTATCCCTTGGCATGCTTCGGATAGGAATATGAGGGGAAGATGAGTTCTAATGCAAGTTTAGTCGCGGAAACGTTTGCCATGGTACCGGGGGTGTTCGATACAAATGAATTTATTTTAGATCTTGGTCTAGGTACACGTTATTACCCGTGGGGAGAAGCGTTAAATGGTATTTACATGGGCACAGGTTTACATACTCTTTGGCTTTCGGGCGAACATATGGATCCCGTTGATAATACTATTGATAAGTATAAAAACGTGCTTGTTGCAGGAGATTTATCCCTTGGGTATCAACTTACGCTGGCCCGGGCAGTGTCTTTAGATTTGGGCATGGAGATATTTGGACCTTTCTGTGGCTTTGCTCATAATGATGGCGATAGTTTGTTGGACTTTGCCTTGGAAACAATTCCTTTTTATAAACTCGGCGTAGGTTTCGTTTGGTAAAATCACGATGAAAGGAATGGGTGAAAAGATAGCTGAGCGGTGGAATGCGTTTAGCAGTAAGGGTTTCCGAACGTTCCAGTGTGATCGGTAAGAACAGGTTCGTTTTTTGCTTTTCGGTTTTAAACCCCCAGCTAAGCTAGGGGTTCTTTCACGTCTTGATTAGGTTCAAGCTCAACTGCAATCTCAGCAGGCACTTCTTGTGGATCAAGCTTCGTTTTTTGAAGGAAGTAAAATCCTACGACCAGCAGAATAATCCCGATTGAAAGCTCGTAAAAACTTAAACTCCCTCCCATTACGCCGATGGAAATAAATCCGTATCCCATAAGCAAACCATAGACATTATTGACAAAATGAGCGAAGATGCTCAGGGAAAGAGAATTTGTTTTTAGATAAATAAATCCAAATATAAACCCTAGCAAAACCGCGTTAGCTGATTGGTGTAAGTTAAAATGGATCAAGGCAAATAGTAGGCTAGAAATAGTAAGAGCAGTAAGCTTACTATATCTCTTTGACAATTGTTTCAAGAATACCCCTCTAAAAAGGGTTTCTTCGAAAACAGGTGCGACTACGCAAGTTAAAAGGATAGCAGTAATTGGTCTACACAAAATCTTATTAAACGTATTCACATAGAATTTCGCTTTTTCAATGCTAGACAACGGCAAAGCTAGGCTATTATCATAGACCAGCCTATAACCTGAGATTAATACTAGTGCAATTATGTACAGCGATGCGGAAGTAAGATCAAGTAAATCGAATTCAAACCCACGCTTATGACGTACGTGGTTGATCAAATATATGGGAATCAAAATTTGGCTGACGTCAAGAATCCAAAAACCGATAGTCTCAGATGAAGTCATTACGTTGATTATACCGACCAATATACCTACCACAAAAGCTAAGACCACCTGCACCATATAAACCCAAAGTAAAAGCTTTATGCTTCCCCAAATGGAAAGCCCTTCGTTATGTACCTTTTCCATCTACTTAATTCTCCTCCATTAATTTCTAATCACATAAGATGATAACACATATTTTTGGAAAGTGCATCCAGAAGGCATCGCTTATTTTGTTGTGGGCTATCGGGATATATGTTTTATTGCTAATTGCAAAATGTGTTTAAGATTGAGTTCTCCTGTGCCGGAGTAAATAATGTCAGCATCACCAAGTAGCTCTTTATCTCCAATCCCCACGGAGAATATATTGGCTGCTACAAGGGCTTCTATTCCTGCTTGTGCATCTTCAAAACCAATGCACTCTCTTGGTAAGCAATTAATTTTTTCCGCTGCCTTTAAAAAGATTTCAGGATCCGGTTTACCTTGCCGAAGTGTTGCCGGATCCACAATTGCATGGAAATACTCGGTTAAGTTCAGCCTCTCTAGAAGGAAGGGGGCATTTTTGCTGGCCGAGGCGAGGGCAAGCTTAAGCCCTTGCTCTCTAGCCTGCTCCAAAATCTCTCCGATGCC
>DUPA01000060.1 GCA_012838515.1 Natronincola sp.
CGCCTTTATCCTTTGCAAAAATCATCTTCCAAGAATAGTCCACAACAACCTCTTTGCATTCATCTCTATATTGAGTGATGAAGTTGGGTTCGCCGGGGGCAATATAGTCTGTTCCAAGTGCGATTAATAGTTTGTCTTCCTGTTCCAAATACTCCATTGTTGACTGTGCTCCCATTTTTGCTTGCCAAGAGCTATGGACCGGGGTTGCAACTACAGCGGAATCCCAGGTTCTAAAATCATATGGAAAACCAGTATCCGGATTAATATCCTTGGCTAGAACACTTTTAAAATTAAGTTGTGAAACACCTGCGCGCCAGCTACCTCCACCCCAACTCTCGGGCATTGTTGCATCACCTTCCAGTAAAGCACTTTGACCAAACTCAGTTAACCGAGGCTGCCCATTCACAAGTTTCCAAATAAGACCTTCCGGTCCACCTGTGCTTCCGGTTTGGGAAGTATTAAACATAATTCCTTCGGGAGAATAAAGCCAATCTATAAACTCCACCAAGCGCTCGGGATTTTTTGCCCGTGAACCGATCCCAATAACGTAAGTGCTACCTGTGGCGATAGCCCCATGAGATAAAATCTCCATATCTTCAAAAGGCACAAACATAAACCCTGAGCCCGCCTCCAGATTGTCAGCCGTATTGTACGCATCTTGTCCTAAAAAAGGCCAAGGAGAGAACAAGATTCGGCCATCCACAAATTTCTGCCACATCTTTTCCCAATTTTGGATTCTTGACTCGGGATCAATCAATCCTAACTGGTTTGCTTCAAAATAAAATTCCAAAGCTCGCAAGTATGGAGAACCATCTTCTATCGCGCTTATATCGTGGGTTCCATCGACTTTGCTCATAACAAATCCTACTTCATCGTAACCATAAAAGCAACCCAATTGCTTGGCCATTACCATTAGATTCCCGTCCCAGTCTTTAAACAAAGAAAATGCATAGGTTTTTTCTCCGCTGGGCGTTATGGGATACTCCTCTTGCATTTGCTTTAAAACGGGTAGTAAATCTTCTAGCGTTCCCAATTCGGGATAGCCAATCTTTTGATATAGGTCCCAGCGCAAATACGGACCATAGGTTGGTTCAATACTTTCGGAAGGATCCGTAACCGAATAAAACGTTACCTCCGAAGGAATGCCATAGATGCCTTCGGTGCGATTAATTGTGGCTTGAATATTCTTGATCGCATCGGAATACTGCATTACATGGGGCATAAGGTCCTTGAATGGCTCCATATCAATGAGCAAGCCGGCATTGACCGCCCTCTCCAGTTGACCACGCTCCGCGCCGATCATAACGAGATCGCCAAGATTACCTGACGCCATGCGAGTTTGATATAAATTTTCTCCGGCGGCAACATTGGGTGCAATAATATTCAGCTTAATATTAAACCTATCTTCAACTGCCTTACCAAACCAACCACCCTGCATACCCTGATAGTTCGCTTGATATGAAAAAACATCAACGACGGTGACCTTTTCCTCTTTTGTACATCCCGTCAAAAACAACGAAGTAAGAAGCATCATACAAGAAAATACCATCGCCTTAATCTTCAAAGCCAGACTACCCCCTCTTTTACTTCAAAGCAACATGATGCAATTGATTCTAAGAATTTGATTCGCGATATTTGGCCGGCGTTGTTCCCGCATATTCCCGGAATTTAATGTGAAAATAGTCAACGTTCGCATAACCTACCAAATTAGCTATCTCGTAAATTTTGTAATTCTCACCGAGAAGTAATTCCATAGCTTTTTCTATTCTTACTTTGTGCAAATAATCATTGAAGTTAACATCATATTTTTGACTGAATATTTTCCCTAAATAGGAGCTATTATAGCCAAATTTACGAGCAAGGGTTTTTAATTTAATATCCTCATTATAATGGTGATTGATATAGCCTAAAATGGCTTCTAATATTCCATCACTACTAAAATTACTTATGCTTTCAATCATGCGCTTACTTTCTTTTCTGATAAAGTCCATGATGTCCGAAAGATAAGTGGCGCTTTCGACTATCTTAATGATCTCTGCACTAGTTTTAAACGGAATATCGTAGCTAGAATAATCTTTTTTAAATTCCTGAATTATATAAATAAGTATCCCTGCAAGGAAATTCTTAATAGTCTTAACATCGCTACTTGTCTTAACTAAATTATTAAACAATCTACTTAGCAAGCTTTCACATTCATGTTGCTTGTAAACGATTATATGGTTGTATAGCTGACTCCCAATATCGGAAGATGATTCTAAAGGTAATGTATTGGGGGAGTCAGGCAATTTAAATATATCTTCGTTATTGAAAATAAATTTTTTCTCTTTTGAAAAGAATTTTCTATAGCGAATCATTGCCGCTTCTTTATATGAAGAATAAACATCCGTAAAATCACTAACGACTTTACCCACCGTGATTACGAATGGCATATCCCCTTTTGAAGCATGGTCCTTTTGATATTCTGCAAATTTATCAATAATATTGGGACCTTTTAAAAGTAAAATCTCCCCACCGTCTTCATTATAACGCTCCATACCTCCATGATTTGCCGGTAGTTTCAGTTCGCAACAAAATTTTTCATACACATCGTTATGTAGATCAAGGTTTTCCAATATTAAAACCTGATATTTTTCCGCCTCTAGAGAAAGCTCCCTGAGTGTGGAACCCTCTATGTGCGAATTTACATTCCTCCGCTTTATCATTTCCTCCAGAATCTTAAATTTTGCTTTTTCACGATAATAGTTCTTGTGCTCCGATTGGATTTTCTTCGCTTGCAATTTGTTATAAATGACTTTCACTGCATTTTCCAGTTCTTCTTGGGCAATGGGCTTAGTTAAATAGTAATCAACATTATAAGCAATCGCCTCTTGGGCATACTCAAATTCAGCATAGCCGCTAAGCACTATGAATTTTCCCTCATAATCCTCATTGCGCAATCTTTGAACCAAATCAAGTCCGGATAATTTGGGCATCCTAATATCCACGAGTACCAAGTCGGGAGAAATCCTTGTTATCTCCTCTAATGCAGTTAACCCATCCCCGGCTTCTCCGCAAATCTTGAACCCGGCATCTCGCCAATCTATAATATCCTTAAGACCCTGTCTGACAATTAGTTCATCGTCAACAATATAGACTTTAAACATTAGATCACTCTTTCAATTCGTCTACTGATTTAGGGATTTCAAACTGAACGAGCATTCCTTCGTGCTCTTGTGCCATGATTTCCAGACCGACGTGCTTTCCGTAAAACAATTGCAAACGATGATGAATATTATATAAGCCCGAACCGGTATGACCGCTGTCCACTTGCGTATAAATCCGTTTCCTTAATCTTAATAGTTCTTCTTCCCCGAGACCGCAACCATTATCACTTACCTGAATCAACACGTTGTTGCCCTTGTCTAAAATATTGACCTCAATTTTTCCATTTTCCACTGTATCTTGATGACCGTGAATAAAAGAGTTCTCCACTATTGGCTGAATTAAAAGGGGTAAAATCCAAACCTCACGGGGATCCAAAGACTCATCGAGATGGATACGGTAGCTAATGCGATTATAAAATCTCATGTTTTGAATTTTTAAGTAAACCTTAATGTAATGAATCTCCTTAGCTAGTGTGGTGAGGCTTCCCGTTGATTCGAGATTATATCTCATATATTGACCTAATAGCTTGATTGATTCGGCCACTTCTAAGTTTTTAGAGCTTACAGCCTTCATACGAAAAGTTTCCAAAGTATTGAATAAAAAATGAGGATTAATTTTGCTCGATAAAAGCTGTAGTTCTATTTTTTGTTGGTAGTTAATCAATTTTTGTTTCTTGATTTCGTTATCAAAAATTAATTGATCCCTTGCTTTGATTGAATGAATCATGTCTTGAAGGGATTTGAATAAATCGGCTAACTCGTCATGACCGGTAAAGTGCTCGACAATGTTATAATCGCCCCGGGTTACGCGGGCCATTTCGGTTTTTAGTGTATTGACTCTATTAGTTAACTGGACAGTGTATTTGACTATAATAATAAATGGTATTACGATACTGATCAGAACAATCAACAGATTCGCCAGTATAATTCGTCGAATTGCCGGCAACGCCGAAGGATCGCTTGAAAAAATATAAATGGTATCATCTGTTTTAATCGGATTTATTGCCGAGGCCTCAAGCAATGTCCTCGTATCTAAAAAAGTGCTTGTACCGGAATACCTAAAAAAATCGTCTTCGTAGTAATTCTCATAGTCTATTACAACATTCGCGTTACCCCACGAGCTATAGAAGATTGGGTCGTGATTAACGGTAATATCCACTTCGAGACTATTTGTATCGATTAGGTTTTTCAAATAATTATTGCTAATGGCAATCACTAAAACCGCATCCCAGTTACTGTTAAATAATGATATGGGGCGTACAAGTTGCAGTTCTTGGTATTGAAGACCATACTGGCTTGTGACATTAGCTGTGGACCAATGATAACCGGGCCGATTGACCATTTCCTCAAACCAAGTTCGATTATCATCTGTGATAATTTCAATGTATTCATAATCCGAAAGTGTTGGGTTATTGGTATATAATGTAATCGAGGCGATTTGGGTGTACATACGATGAATGTTTTTGAGTAAATCAAAATTAATTAACGCCTCAGCGGAGTGTTGAAGACTTTGATAATCTGTAGAAACCAAGTTGTATAAACTATTATCCTTGGAAATCGCATCAGATAAGTTAGTTGTGAATGTTGTGACCTCAAACATAACCGATCGAACTCGTAAGTTATCAGAAATAATCATATCTTTATGATGGTTAAAAAGCAGATTATAGTTATTATAAAGGAGTATTGATCCTATAACCAAAATAGGTAGTAAGAGTGAAAATATAAAGATATTGTATAATTGTTTTTTTAACATAACCGGCTCCTCAAATTACCTATACCACTCTGCCATAATTATTTTTAAGGGGTGCTGCCTCACCGAAATCCCAAAGCCAACAATGAGAGTAATACCTCAGCAAATAAATTTATTTTATTAGGGCAAGGACTTATACAATCTTGTGTGGAAGAGTCTGTTTCGAAGGTATGCCTTTCAGGATAAAATATTTTATCATACTGTTCTAATTCCTGTCCGAGAAACACTTTCCTCCTTTTTTTACTCAATATCCCGTTTTGGAAAAGATAGTCTATACAGCCTCGATCCCATGATTTTTCCCATTAGGCAATCTTAAAATAAAAAATAAACCATAGGAGGTAGGAACATGAAACATTTCTTAGAAGAACTAGCACGTTATTTTGGCTTTGAAAAAGCCTATGCCAGCGAACTTGAGCAACAACTTGATACGGTAAGAGACAGTGGCGAAATCGCCGTAAAAACCGTAACACCTTTAGCCAGGGCTACTGCTGCAGAAGGTATTGTACTCTTAAAAAACGATAATAGCACCCTGCCTATCAACGAAAAGGATAAAGTGGCCGTCTTTGGACGGACCGCCCTCAATTATTTCGGGGTTGGTTATGGTAGTGGTGGGGATGTCCGGAGACCCTATTTAATCAATTTAATAGACGGACTACTCAATAGTGGGGTACAAATTAACCAAGAACTTAATGATGTTTATCAATCTTGGACAGATAAACCGGAAAATTTGCCCGAAGATGGTTCTTGGGATTCATGGGGCAAATGGCCAATGAGCTTTCCGGAAATGCCATTAACCGAGGCAGTAGTCAAAAAAGCCGCGGAGCAGAGCGATTTAGCTCTAGTTGTAATTGGTAGAGCTGCGGGCGAGGATCGCGAAAACAAATTAGAAGAGGGCAGCTATTACCTTACAGATGTGGAAAAAGATATGCTAAAGCAAGTCACCACACATTTTCAGCGAGTAGCAGTTGTTCTTAACAGCGGTAACCTCATTGATCTAAGCTGGATAAAAGACTATGAAGATAAACTAGGAGCCCTTGTACTTGCGTGGCAAGGGGGAATGGAAAGCGGAAATGCGGTGGCAGACGTTCTAACCGGTGCTGTTAATCCCAGCGGTAAGCTAACCGCTGCCGTATCTGATTCGTACGAGTCCTTACCAAGCGCCAAGCATTTTGGGGATAAAGACTATAACAATTACGTTGAAGATATCTATGTGGGATACCGATACTTCGAAACCTTTGCACCGGAAAAAGTGCTTTTCCCATTTGGTTATGGTCTCTCTTACACCTCATTCAGTATTGAAAGCGACTATGAACTCAGTGGAACTGAAGTTAACCTTAATGTTTCTGTGAAAAATACCGGAGAAACGGCAGGTAAAGAAGTTGTTCAAGTTTATTTAGCATCCCCTCAAGGGCTATTGGGCAAACCGGCAAAAGTATTAGTGGCTTTTGATAAAACCAAGAAGCTCGAACCAGGTGAAACCCAATCCTTAGAAATTAAATTTGATTTAGCCTCTTTTGCTTCATATGATGATAGCGGTATTACGGGTCATAAATCAGCATACGTTCTGGAAGCGGGGCAATATTCTATTTATTTAGGTACAGATAGTCGCGAAAACAAATTAGTGTTTCAGCATAATTTGCCCGAAACATTAGTAGTCCAACAACTAAGCGAAGTAATGGCAGTTGAACCGGATCATGCTTTCGACAGATTAGTAAATAAAAACGGCGAACCCGTCTATGAAAAAGTTCCCGTTAAGACCACTGATCTAAAAGAAATCATTCTTAGCGAACTTCCCGCGGAAATTCCGTATAGTGGCGATCAAGGCATTAAACTGGGTGACGTACTGAAGGGCAATAACACGTTAGAAGAATTCGTTTCCCAGCTTTCGCCGGAAGAGTTAGATGATATAAGCCACGGTGAAGGCCCAATGAACTCGCCGTTTGGGGCTCCGGGCAATGCCGGTGCTCTCGGAGGCATAACCGAAGCACTTAGAGATAGGGGTATCCCTCCGGTTATCACAGCAGATGGTCCCTCCGGAATCCGAATATTACGTACATGTTCACTACTGCCTAACGGCACAGCACTTGCAAGTACTTTTAACCTAGATCTGGTCACTGAACTTTATGCTGAGCTGGGAGCCGAAGTGGTTTATCACGGAGTAGACATCTTGTTAGCACCCGGTATGAATATTCATCGTAATCCCCTTTGTGGTAGAAACTTTGAGTATTTCTCCGAAGATCCCTTAGTCACAGGTAAAATGGCCGCAGCGGTTATAAACGGCTTACAAAGAAACGGTGTAGCGGCATGTCCCAAGCACTTTGCTTGTAATAACCAAGAGACAAATAGGAACAGAAATGACTCCCGTGTTAGTGAGCGTGCTTTAAGAGAGATTTATCTCAAGCCCTTCGAGATTGCCATAGAAGAAAGCAATCCCTTAACTATCATGACTAGTTACAATAAAGTTAACGCCGTTTGGAGTCATTACAGTTATGAACTGGTAACAACGATTTTACGCAATGAGTGGGGTTATGACGGCTTAATCCTTACGGATTGGTGGATGCAAGCCAGCCCATCACCTGAGTTCCCGAACTTGATCAATGATGCCTACCGCGTCCGTGCTCAAGTCGACGTTTTAATGCCGGGCGGCGATGTACACGACCACAAAGTAAAAGTGGGAAGACATCTACTGGACACCTATGGCGAACCGGATGGAATTACCCTAGGCGAAATGCAACGGATAGCCCTCAATGTTCTTAGATTTATCTTAAAATGTGAATCTACAAAAAAGAAGATTGAAAAATAATACGCTATCTAAAGTAATCCTTTAATTGAAAAAGGTGCGAATCTAGTTTGAATTTCTAGACTCGCACCTTCTTTATTTTATTTACCCTATTTACCAACCTTAGCCAAACGAATCACGTTCCAAGAAGCTTTAGATAGTAGTGCATTTAGCGTACCGTCTACAAGTTTGGCATTACCGCCGCTGCGCGGTGCTACATTGTTCGGCTTTAACGCAGTATTGGTAGCTTTCACATCTTCGTTGGACATGGAGATTTGTTCAATTACTTCATAGTCAGAAAATCCTCTTAAGGAGCATTCAAACTCAAGACCACCTTCGAGGTTTCGGTTAACTGCAAAAATGGTTATTTCTTCGCTTTCTTCGTTATAAACAGCAATCGAGTCTAAATAAGGTACATCAGTATAATCCTTAGAATCGTATTGATCAGATTTTGTCAATGGATTCAAGACAACACCTCGACCAAAGACTGAAGCATGCATATAGGGATAGAAAATTGTTTGACGCCAAGCGGCACCACCCGTCTCGGTCATTATGGGAGCAATTACATTTACTAATTGTGCCATACAAGCCATTTTCACACGATCGGCGCGTCTTAGCAAACTAATCAACATGCTTCCCACCAACAGAGCATCTTCCATGGTATAAATATCCTCAAGCTGCGGAGGTGCAATGGACCATGGCTCCATCTTACTATCGGCTTCGTTGGAATGGAACCAAACATTCCATTCGTCGAAGGATAAATTCAATGTCTTTTTGCTTTGTTTTTTCGCTTTAACATAGTCACAGATGGCTATAACGGATTTGATGAATTCATCCATTCCCAAAGACTGGGCCAAGTAATTTGGTGTATCATTATCTCGGTTGCCATAATAGGTGTGCAAAGAAACATAATCAACGTATTCGTACGTGTGATCTAAAACCGTCGCTTCCCACTCAGCGAAAGTTGGCATTAATAAACCCGAGCTTCCGCAAGCTACTAATTCTATGCTAGGGTCAACTGCTTTCATCACTTTTGCTGTCTCTTCAGCCAGACGCCCGTACTCTTCTGCAGTCTTTGCCCCTAATTGCCATGGACCATCCATTTCATTGCCCAAACACCATACTTTAAAGTTATGGGGTTCTTCGTAACCATGTGATTTACGGAGATCACTTAGGTATGAGCCGCCCGGATGATTACAGTACTCAATAAGATCACGGGCTTCATTAATACCGCGGGTACCTAGATTAACGGCCATCATTACCTCTGTATTAGCCAATTTGGCCCAATCAGCGAATTCATTAACACCTACTTGATTTGTCTCAATGGTGCGCCACGCCAATTCCAAACGACGAGGACGTTCTTCCCGTGGACCTACTCCATCTTCCCAATCATAGCCTGATACAAAATTTCCCCCGGGATAGCGGACTATTGGAACCTGCAATTCCTTAACCAGAGCTAACACATCTTCACGAAATCCTTGGGCATTGGCAGTTGGATGGCCAGGTTCATAAATTCCCCCATAAACCGCCCGCCCTAGATGCTCCACAAAAGAACCATACAGTCTAGGATCCACTTCTCCCACCCGAAAATCTCGATCAATAATCATGGTTGCTTTTTTGTTTGTTGACAAATACATCTCCTCCATCTGACTTTTTATGATTATTAGTTTGCTCAAGCAAAACAAAATGTATGGTATAACCATTGACTAAAGCTTAAATGAGTATTATGCCTTTCGCCAATTTTAATCTTATTCCTTCCTCAAAAACCAACTGCCTTATTCTCCGCATTTATCTTGCATCATAGCGTGTATAAGGTTTAAAAGATATTCCTTTTCATTTGGGGCTAAACGGTAATTTGATTGCTGCTCAACATATGTAGCGATCTCATCAACACAAAGATGCGTTTCCATAATAAAATTCTCGTGAGAATTTGTCATCTCGCAATCCTTTTTGGTTTGTCCCTCCGGATGAGAAATGCCCGCAATAGAATAAACCAAAACCCCTGCATATGCCACTAGGCGACGAACCGAGGCAGTCTCTTTGCTGATATCAAAGTCGGAATATTTCTTAACAATTCCAATAATTCCTTCAAGTAGTAATACATTATCTTGCACTTCCCTTATCTTCACGCCGGAAGCATTTAGAAAATGTAATGCAATGAAACCGGCTTCGGGTTCCGGCATCCTAATTCCCAAAGATTGTTCTAAAATATCTAGGGAATCTAAAGCTACGCTATATTCCCTAGGGTATAATTCGCGTACAGCCCAAGCAACATGTCCAAAATCTAATCCTTGATTATGGCGTTCAATGGCATAAGACAAATGATCTATTAATGTTAAAAAGATCTCATTTGAAAGGGCTTCAAGCTCACGACGGGCAAAGCAAATAACCTTATTGCATGCAGAGACATGCTCTATTGGAATATTATTGAGTAATTTGCTTAGTTCTTCTACTAATCCTTTGTTAACCGGTTCAAATATCTTAATTGCTTCTTCGACGCCCACTTTGTCTCCGATCCGCTTTCCAAAACCAAGGCCCTTACTTACCGCTAAGATGTTCTGACCTTGTTTGTTACGAACGCAAATTGCATTATCATTAAATATCTTTCGGATCTTCACAATATAATTGCCTCCCTGATAAAGCAAAAACCGAACTCATAGATAATAGAATATCAATAAGCTCGAGTTATATTCCTGCGTTTTATCTTCAAACGCCAGTATTCTATTTATGGATAAAAATGCCCATATGTTAATCAAATATTAACATGGTGCGCCATGACTGTCAAGGTTCTAAGGGAAACAACTTCAATTAAAACAAAGCCTTTGTAGGCACCTTAATAAGGGCTACAAAGGCCTTGAGTCTTTTACAAATGTTATTAAAGAACACTTCCCCTATTCGGCGATTTGAAATACATCAACGAGTTTACGAAGCTCTCCGGCCATCCTATTTAATTCTTGGGCCCAGTTAGCTACCTCTTGAATGGTTGCGGACTGCTCTTGAGTTGCCGCTGCTATTTCTTGACCGCCTATGTCGATTTGTCTTGTATCGTCACCAATAAGACCTATTCGCTCACCGATACTCCCAATCGATTCTATAATTGTGGATAAGAGTTCCGCACTTTCAGCCACAACATGCGATGTATCTTCTACATTTGCCACACCC
>DUPA01000061.1 GCA_012838515.1 Natronincola sp.
CCTGCCGGTTTAGCTTTAATAGTTGGTGCAAACTTAGGTACATGTATTACAGTAATCTTAGCTTCTATTGGTTCTTCTCTAACGGGCAAACGAGCAGCTTTGAGCCACGTTCTTTTTAATGCTTTTGGAGTCCTTCTCTTTATTATTTTCCGGAAACCATTTACTAATCTTGTGCTCTTAACGGGTAGTTCTGTGGCCAGGCAGATAGCGAACGCACACACTTTTTTTAATATCGCGACTACGCTTATACTGTTTCCACTATTGCCTTATTTTGTGAAACTGGTAATGGCCTTGACTCCCGGAGAAGACGAGGTAATAATTATGAAAGCAAAATTTTTGGATTCTCGTACGGTGCATACTCCTGCTGCTTTATTCAATGCACAGCGAGAGGCGGTTCGTATGGGTAATGAGACCTTGACAATGGTTGAACAGTCGGTAAACGCATTTCTTAATTCTGATCTCAGCCTATTGGAAAGGATCGACGAACGGGAAGAAATGGTAAATTTATTGGAGAAAGTCATTACGGCGTATCTAGCTGAGGCTAATCAGCATTCAATGGGTGAAGCTCAAGCACGCGCCATAACTAATCTCATGCATATTGTTAATGACATTGAGAGAATTGGCGATCATGCCATGAATATAATGAATCTCACAATCGCTCTTGATGAGGGCGGTCGCAAAATAAGTGAGGCCGCCAGTGCTGATCTGCAAAGCATGTATGAAGTTGTTTCCAGAATTACCAGAGAGGCTATGGAAGCGCTTCTACATAATGACGTAGCTAAAGCGAAGCGTCTCGTTGCTGAAGATGATTTAGTAGATGAAATGGAAAAACTTTATCGCAGTAATCATATAGAACGAGTAAATGAAGGCCTGTGCAGCCCTGAGGTTGGTGTATTGTTTTTAGATTCGGTTAGTAATTTGGAACGAATTGCAGACCATGCAGTTAATATTGCAGAAGGTGTTGCAGACATAGCATTTTTTAAGAATAATGGGTTTAAGAAACTATGATCAGTCAGAAACCTCTAACCCTCAACGAATGATTTGCACATGAACGAAAGGTAAGATAGTATTTAGCATAGAAACAATATATGCAGGTTAATTTATACAAGGAGGGTTTCGAATGGGGACATCTGATCAAACGCGTTTGTTTTCGGCTTTGGATAAAGAATCACTAAACACGAGAGAAACCTTACAAAAAGTTTGGAAAGCATTAGAAGATAAAGGCTATCAACCGTTAGATCAAATTGTTGGATATTTAGTTTCAGGCGATCCGTCTTATATTACTGCTCACGATGATGCTAGGAGTTTGATTCAAGAAATTGAAAGAAACGATCTTTTAGAACAAATTGTGGCCTATTACTTTAAAGGATTGGCCTAGGGGGTGCGCTATGTCTCGGTTAATAATTGAAGGTGGAAAACCTCTTAAGGGGTCAGTAGAAATAAGTGGAGCAAAAAATAGTGCATTGGCCATTATTGTGGCTGCAGCATTAGCAACAGAAGGAGAGTCTGTCTTAGAAAATATTCCTCACGGTAGTGATGTTGGTACTGTTTGTGAAATCTTAAGGGATTTAGGAGCCGAAGTATGGTTTGACGATGATAATAAATTGCATATTCGCGGACAAAACTTATATAAGCATCAGGCATCTTACGATTTAGTTCGCAAAATGCGTGCATCTTTTTATAGTGCTGGTTTATTATTAGCCCGCCTTGGAAAAGCAGAAGTTCCTTTACCAGGTGGTTGTGCCATAGGTTCTCGACCAGTAGATTTTCATATTAAGGGCTTTACTCAAATGGGTGCTGAAGTAGCTATTGAACATGGTTATATGAAAGCAAAAGCAGAAAATCTAAAAGGTGCTCAAATTTATGTGAATCGGGCAAGTGTAGGCACGACCATCAATCTTATGATAGCCGCTTCTTTAGCTGAGGGTACGACTATTTTAGAAAATGCCGCCAAAGAACCAGAGGTTGTTGACGTGGCCATTTTCCTCAATGGTATGGGCGCCCGTGTGCGAGGCGCGGGAACAGAAGTTATCCGCATCGAAGGCGTTGATAAATTACGCGGTATTGAATATTCGATTATTCCCGATCGAATTGAAGCGGGTACATTTTTATTTGCCGCGGCAATTACCGGGGGAGATGTTTTATTAGAAAGCGTTGTAGCAGAGCATCTTCGAGTACCCATAGTTAAGCTTGAAGAAGCGGGAGTCATTATTACCCGTGGTGATAATAATCTCAGGGTGCAAGCTCCTAATAGGCTAAAACCTGTTGACGTTGAAACAATGCCTTATCCGGGTTTCCCCACCGATTTACAGCAACCCTTGGTGGCAGCCATGTGCTTGGCAGATGGTACAAGTGTTGTTAGGGAAACCATTTTTGATCGGTTTCGTTATGTAGACGAACTACGTAGAATGGGTGCCGACATTAAAACTGATCAGGGGACTGCAATTATTCGCGGTGTACCGAGCTTAACGAGTGCTCCGGTTGAGATTACCGACCTTAGGGCAGGGGCAGCGCTGGCAATTGCCGGTCTAGCGGCCGAAGGGCGTACCGAGCTTAACGGTGTGGAGATCTTAGAGCGCGGATATGAATTTTTCGCCGATAAGCTCAGACAGTTAGGTGCCAAAGTATATAAGGAAGACAGTAATATTGATGATAGAAGGAAAGTTGCAATTAAATAGGGACCTGCGGGTCCTTTTTTAATATCCTCCTAGACAGGAATTCCATATGGAATTCGAGAAATGTAGGAAAGAGTAAAAAAGGGGGTGGGCTGACTGTCTGTCCAGTTTTATACACATAGTGATTATTCTTTATTAGAGTCAGTTCTCACCGTGGAGTCATTAGTCAATCATGCCAAAAAACTCGGTATAAAAAGCCTTGCTTTAACTGATCACAACTCAACTGCCGGTCATGGAGAATTTGAAGAATTGTGTATAAAAGCAGGTATCCGACCTGTTTTTGGCGTTGAATTGGATCTGGCTTTCGGTTTTGACAAGTCGGTCACCTCGGTTGTGTTTATAGCCCGTGATTCGCAAGGATACGGTAATCTCTTGCGCCTGGCTTCTATGCCTAAACCCGTATCGTGGGATGTATTAACGGGGTTTAGGGAAGGTTTAGTTCTCTTAGAGGGTGGAAGTAAGGGCAAGATTACATGCTTGCTTAGGGAAGGCAAAATAGAAGATGCCCTTAGGGTTCATGCTAGATATACAGAAGAATTCGGTCAAAATTATTATCTGCGCCATGAAATTGGACAAAGGGAAAAATTTTGGGATACCTTCCCGGAACAGAAAATTATTCTCTGCCAAGATATTCGGCACATTGATCTAAATACTAACCAAGCATTGGAGCTACTGGCTAAGATTGGCGGTATTGAAGCAAAGGTGCCCGAACATCCTTTTTTAAGTTGGGAAGAGATGGCTTCTCAGTTTGTTGGTCCACAAAGCATTTTAAAGAACACATTGGAATTAGCTGAAAGCTGTAGGGTTAAACTAGCTCGAGAAGATATTCTGCCGCCACACCCCGACGGTGAAAGCTTGGAGAAACTCGTGTGGGAAGGAGCCGAACAGCGTTTTGGCAAGATAGATTTGACGGTTAAAGAACGCTTAGAAAATGAACTGTCTATTATTAATGATCTTAACTTTAGCGACTATTTTTTAATTGTCGCCGATTTGGTTCGTTTCGCTAAAAGGGCACAAATCCCCGTGGGACCCGGGAGAGGAAGTGCAGCAAGTAGCTTAGTGGCCTATTGTCTCGGAATAACTGAAATAAATCCACTACACTGGGGTTTGCTTTTTGAACGTTTTTTAAATAAGGCCAGACAAAATCGTCCCGATATTGATCTTGATTTTTGTTACGAAAGGCGAAATGAAATCATTGCCTACGCAGTTGAGCGGTTTGGTCCTGAGCATGTGGCCCAAATCGGTACGTATGGCACATTTGGCGCCCGCTCCTCACAACAAGAGGTCGTAAGGCATTTAGGGACAGACAACCCAACCATAGCGGAGCAAATTCTCGGATTAAAGCGTCATCAGTCTACACATGCAGCCGGCATTGTCATTACCGGTCAGCCAATTCAAGATATTAGTGCTATTTATCCCCACCGAGACTTTCCCGTCACCCACTTAGATATGTATAGTTTAGAAAATCTCGGTGTACTTAAGATTGACGTTTTAGGCTTAAGAACACTAACATTTTTAAATAATATAGTGGGGGAAATAAAAAAAAGGGAACCCCACTTTTCCCCGGCTGACATTCCTTTAGAAGATGAAGCAACCTTTGAGCTTTTATCTCAAGGTAAAACACTTGGTATTTTCCAGTTAGAAAGTGATTTATTCAGAAAATTACTCAGATCCATGCAACCTAATTCCTTTAATGACCTAGTGGCTCTTTTGGCACTTGGCAGACCCGGGCCTTTAAGTATCTTTCCTGAGTATTTAAAAAGAAGAGAAGGTGCGGGTGAAATTAATTATCCCCATCCGGGACTAGAGGAGATCTTAGGAGAAACACATGGTTTGATCCTTTATCAAGAGCAAGTAATGCTCATAGCCCATTATTTTGGAGGTTTATCCTTGGGTGAAGCGGATTTATTGCGTCTAGCTTTAGGGAAGAAAGATCACCAAGCAATTCAACGGTGGGAACAGCGTTTTATTGAAGGTTCCACAGGTAAATCCCTGATTTCTTCAGGCGATGCCAAGCGAATATTTAAGATGATTACAAAATTTAGTGGTTATGCATTTAATAAAGCCCACAGTGTGAGCTATGCATTAATTTCTTGGCGTGCAGCTTATCTAAAGGCCCGTTATCCCGCTGAGTTTTACGTTACACTATTGCGAGATGGGATAACGGGAGACGAATTAACGCACCATCTCTTGGATTGCCAAAGTTTGGGTGTGAAAGTACTACAGCCGAGTATACTTTACTCTAAAGCGCAGGCAACACTAGAAGCAGATGGCATTCGTTTAGGTCTATGTACAAACAGACAAATTACCCCACAGGATGCAGATTTAATCGTGCAAACCCGCAAACGGCGAAGGATTGATAGCTGGAATGATTTTAGGCAAAGGATTAGGCTAGACGCAAAGTCTTTGGAAAAATTGGTTCTTAGTGGTGCTTGTGATGATTTAGGCGATAGATACAAATTAGCCAGATCCATAAACCTTCCAATCACGGGAGGGCTAGAGTTGTTAGACGCAGAGCGTGAATTATTGGGGATTTACGCTAGCAGACATCCTGCAACCCTGTTTGAACCACTGCTACGCAATTTACAGGGCGATTTAGACGTAGTTGTAGGTAAAATATTGGATATTGGTGGCAATGATACTCAAATACCGGGAGTCTTAGAAAGCCCTCAAGGTGTGGTTATGTTTCAGACACGGGGCGGAAAAGCAAGGCAAGATCTCCAAAAAGGCCGGTTTGTTGCCTTATTTGGTACATGCGATAAGGGTTTGTGGCAAGTAAAATGGTTTTTAAAGCTAGGGCCGATTCTTTTAATATCCCCTAAGCAAGATGAGTTGCAAATTATCAAGACAATCTTACAAGAAGAGCAAGGTCCGCATCCGGTGGTGTTAAGGTTAGGTGAAGGAATTGCTTATCATTTGCTCCCTCAACAATTTTGGGTAAAGAATGTGGAGAAAATCGAAAAAGAGCTAAGAAAATCCCAGTTAGTTTATGTTTGGTTTGATCCTTGGAAAGAAAATGTTTCTTAGAAGGGATTTTTTGACCACTAACGAAATAAATTGCGTATTGGAGGGGTAAATGTGAGCTATAAAGAAGATTCTTATATTATGGTGAAAGCTCAAGAAAACGGAGTTACTATTATAGGATTAACCAGAGGTTTTAATACAAAATTTCATCACACCGAAAAGCTAGATAAAGGAGAAGTTTTAATTGCCCAATTTACAGAACATACTTCTGCGATTAAAATAAGGGGTAAGGCAACAATTTACACAAGCTTAGGAGAAACAGAGTCAGAATAAAAAGGGAGGTCCCGCAATAATGTGGACTGTAGTATATATTGCCCCCAATAGACCTATTGCTGATATGTTGAAGGAACTGCTGGAAAATGCCGGAATATTACCCATGCTTAGACCTATGGGTGTTCCTCATATGGGGAGTTCGGCCAGTGTTGAAATCTTAGTTCCGGAATCTGAGGTAGACGAAGCAAACGAAATTATTGCAGCTTCGTTCGGATAAGGGTGGGAAAAAATGCTTAATGTATTTAGAAGTAAGCCAAAGTACGCGACGGTAAAACCGCATGAAAAGATCGAACGCAAAGATTTTCCCGATAATCTTTGGACCCGTTGCGAACATTGCGGAAAAATGA
>DUPA01000001.1 GCA_012838515.1 Natronincola sp.
CATGAAGGCTGCCGTTATCTATAACGAACGCGTTGCCAATGAAGCTAGGCTTGGTGTTGAAAGAAAAGATCCTAACGCTTTAGGTAAAGCACTTAACGTGGCCTTTCGCGGTGGCTCTGTCATGGGTCTTTCCGTTGGAGGCTTTGCTATGCTCGGCATTCTCATAGTCTATCTTGTGGTGGGAATGTACTTACAATTTGCTGACCCCGATAAGATTGTGGAAATTACCAGTATAGTAGGTTTGAAGTTTGTAATGTTTCCGCAAGTTTTAGCTTGTTACTCCCTAGGCTGTTCGGCAGTTGCTGTTTTCAACCGTTTAGGTGGTGGTATCTATACAAAAGGTGCCGATATGGGTGCTGATCTTGTGGGTAAAACTGAACTCGGTATCCCTGAAGACGACCCTCGTAACCCCGCGGTAATAGCCGATTGCGTAGGTGATAATGTTGCTGATGTTAATGGCAACGGATCAGACCTACTAGAAAGTACAATCAGTTCCATTGTCGCGTCTTCCGTTATTCCTACAACTATATATACTGCTGCCATTAACTCACCGAACCCCATCAGTAAAGAGCTCGTTAGCCGAATGATGCAGTACCCCTTTGCCTTTATCGGTGTGGGTCTTATCGCTTGCTTTTTCGGTGTTCTTTATGTTTTAATGCGCAAACCAAGTGAAAATCTTGCCCGAGAACTAAATATCTCCCTTTGGAGTTCAGCAACAATTATCGCTATCGCTACTTTAATACTCAGCCGTTTCTTTTTTGCAGATCAAGATCTTGCAAATATTAGTTTTCGCTACGGTTGGATTTCACCATGGTTAAGTGCCGTAGTAGGGATTATTGCCGGTATTTTATTAGGAGTATTCGCTGAACGTTACACAAGTGATAGTTACAAAGAAACGCAAAACATTGCCGACTTAGCCAAGGAAGGACCTGCTCTAGTAATTGTGGGAGGCATGAGTTCCGGCTGGAGAAGTTGTTTACCGACTTGTATCACTCTTGGCGGTGCCATCGTTGTCTCCAGTTTCTTCTCGGGTCTTTACGGCTCAGCTATTGCAGCCGTCGGTATGCTTTCCTTTGTCGTGGCCACGGTCACAGTGGATACTTACGGCCCCATCTCGGATAACGCCGGCGGTATAGCTGAAATGGCTAAACTTGATCCGGAAGTTCGTCATATTACCGATAGCTTAGATTCGCAAGGTAACACAACTGCAGCTGTGGGTAAGGGATTTGCCATTGGATCCGGTGTACTCGCTGCTTTATCCATGATGATGTCTTTTACCAACTTAGGAGATCAAAAAGGCACTTTAGATATTATTAATTATCTTGCCCTAGGTGGTGCTTTCTTTGGTGTAGGGGTGATGCACTGGCTATCAGGGGCAATGTTAAATGCGGTTTGTTACAATGCCAAAGCAATGGTAGATGAAGTTCGTCGGCAAATAGATACTAATCCAAAGATTATGACCTTTGAAGAAAAACCTGACTACGGGAAATGTGTTGATATTTGTGCACATCTGGCAATTAAACAAATGAGACTGCCCGTTTTCGTTTCACTTTTAGCACCGATCGTAGGTGGTTTCATCTTTGGCCCCCTCTTTGTCGGAGGCTTCTTATTAGGTACCATTTTGGATGCGGTCGTCATGGCTACTTCCACGGCCAATAGCGGTGGAGCCTGGGATAATGCTAAGAAGCTAATTGAAAGTACTAAAGACGAATTAATTGCCCAATACGGCGAAAAACGCTTCAAGGAAATACATGACGCGGGCATCATTGGCGATACAGTTGGTGACGGTTTTAAAGACGTTGTAGGACCTAACCAAGACATCATGATCAAGATGATGGCCACTGTTTCCGTAATTATGCTACCGGTAATTAGTGCTTTTAACCTTGTATCGCTTCTCCTAAAATAATCATATTCTAGAAAGTAGTAAGCAGGGAGTTTGAACTTTCCCTGCTTACTTTTTTATTACGGATTCACGAAGTATCAGCTGATCGTTTTTGTATACTGATAAATCGCCTTGTGGTGTGTTTTCTGTTCCCAGATACCAGATGTAAACTACGTACTTATATTCACCGTTATGGAATTCATAATATCTATTGCCGCCACTACCATCCGGTATGAGAATCCCTTGATATAAAACCAAATTGGGTTTTTCGCTTGTTTCTTTATCCATGGACCATGACGCATAACGATATTCATATTCACCAAGATAATCTATTCGAATTTTATAACTTTTAGTTTCCCAATCTAAAACCGGAAACAAAAATTCTCTTAATCCGCTATACAAAGTCTCTCTTTCTTGCTCAATCAATTCAATCTGTCTTTGTTTTTCAATTTCAGATTGATAGTTAACACCCAATAAGGTGCGATCAAAATCGAGCCATAAAGTGCCATTGTTCAGCATGATTCCTCTCCAGCCCACCTCAGACCAATCATCTAAAGTCGAATTAGAAATAACTTCAATGAGCTCCGAATCAAAAACTTCATCAAACCGGAGTAAAAATTCTTCAGGCGTTTTGATACTGGGCAATGGATAATGCCTATTTAAGGGGAAAATTATGAACTTAAGTACTTCTTCTTTGTTCCCACTTTTTACACTGTCGATAAAATCCAACACTATGTCTCGGGATTCTATCCGTAGTGCGTAAGCCACAGAAGACGTTAAAAAAAGTGAGGCTAAAAGCAAAAGAATAATCATAGATTTGAAGTTAGCCATTTTACCACCTTCCCCCCCAAAAAAATTCTTGAAGGCTAAATCCTACATAATGAACATAAGGAATAATATGGGCAAGACCTTTCTTATGTCCCGATTAGTAAGCAAGTAAACTGCCCCGTACATAAATCCCCCAAGTGCTCCCAATAACCCAATTAAGATACTTCCCTTTGTTAGAATGTGTACAAGTCCCCATGTTAAGGCCAACACTACCCCGCCATAAGGAAAGTTCGTTTTTCCCAGCCATAATTCGAAAGCTTTGTGACCAAACACCAGGATTAGGGTAAATAGGGCCGTTTCAAAGGCGTAATAGATATACTGAAAGACAAATTTTAATAATCCGAGATATTGAAACTCCTTAACTACTTTAAAGCCATTCCAGTCCCAATACGAGATAGCAATAGATAAAACAACGCAGCTGACTAACCCTAGCCATTGCCAGGCGTTAATACTTGCTTTAGCCGCGAATATATCAAATCCATATTTTTGCTTGGCCACTCGTAAGAGCACATAAGTAATAATTCCCCAAGTTATACACGTGATGATCCAATGGGCGATATTTTGCCCAGAGTTCCAATCAGCCATTTGCTTGCCATAAAGGAAAGGTTCTAACAAAAATGCGTAAATTACTTCGACTCCAAGACCTGCAAAAGCCCATAATGCTAAGTTCAAATAATCCATACCCTTTGCGGTAACGTTTTGTTCTGACATCCAGTCGATCCCCTTAAAAAGATGTTTTATATTACTAGTACGAAAGCGAATGTCAAAGAGATAGAGCACATTTTTCAACTTAAAAGAGTTCATCTAATAGAATAAAGTATTCGATTTTGTGCCAATCGGGTTCGAGCTTCAATTCATTAAAGAGAATTCCGGGGTCAAATCCTTCGTAAACCTTTCCCCCGTACATTCCATTATAATTATATTTTAAACTTCTGTAACAAAGGGCGATGTCTTGATAAGGATCTGCCTTGCCGCTTCTACCTAAATCTATAAACCCACTAACTTCACCGTCTTTGGTAAAGATGTTTGGCAAGCAATAATCTCCATGTGAAAAAACAAGTGTCTCCTCGGGTCTGTTATCTTTCAGCCACTTTAACAGACTTTGTGGATTTTCAAACACATTTTCACCCTCTGTTATTGGATATGCATCATCTAAGTTACAAAGGCCCCTATAAACCCTAATTTTAGCCAACTTTAGTTTATTGTCTATCGAATTGTTATACGAGCATTTTGCCACGTTAACATCCCAGAGCATTCTTAAACCGTTGGCCAATAGTTTAACTAGCGAATCATGGTCTGCAAGAAGCTCTGGGGAACATGCCATGTCACCTTCAATTTTACTCATAAGAAGATAGTTTACGCCATTCTCCTTCTCAAAACATAAAACCCGCGGCACGGGTAGTTTATCATGAAGCCATGCCATCATTTGGTACTCATTGTTTGACTCTTCGCCTTCCTTCTCAACTTTTAGAACCATGTCGTCGAAACAGAAAACTTGTGAATTTGATAAACCTATGGTTTCAACCGAATATGGCAGATCACCAATTATGTTTTTTATCTTTTTAGGAACTTTCAATTTAAAATCCCCCGTATTCGCCCTTCTCAATTTTATGGCCATATTGTACCAACTCCATGGAATTATCGTAGTACTCATCCCGGATCATGCTAATTAGCGATACTTATTAATTGTTTCATCGCTCCATACATGGGCTTCAATATATCGTTCAGGACCGTATTTCCCATCATTATTCCAATCTTGCGGTAGACCATATTTTTCAATAATCTTTAAGATTTCATTATAAGTATAAATCTTCTTCCTATATTCCTTGCCATCATTAACTTTCGGGCTAAATGTCGGCATTGAATCACCGTAAGTAAAAGAAATAGTATTTATTTCAAATTCCTCTATGGGTATTTTTATAAAGCTACCATTTTCAAACCAGGTGCTTAACCATGGGCTATGTTCAATCACCAGGTAATGTGGTGATCTCCGATTTATAACGCCGCCTTTTTTGGCAAATTCCGAGCGGATTATGTTCTCGCAATTACGCCTATATTCCATATATTTATCGTTTCTTTGTGCACTTTGAGAATTTGGTTTGGTTACCTTTATTAAATCAAGAATAGACTTTGCTTCATCAATCGATAGATCTGACAAGTTGACAAATGGTCCGATAGTTTTATCAAAGTAATGGTATAAATAAATGTCAACCACCACCAATAATATAGATTTCTTATTTCGCTTTCACCAACTAAAGCCCTGCTCGTTTCAATATGATACCAAATCACCGTTGCTTCTTATTGTGCTAATTAGCTTGCTTCCATTCTTCCGATGTTATTTCATAAAAACAATAATCACCGCTAATTTGTGGGCTTTCGGCGATTCTTTTGTGTCTTGTCTCAACATAACGCATACCGGATTTTTGCATTACTTTGCCACTAGCCGGATTATCTATATGATGGTGTGTATGAATTTTGCAAATCCCTATTTTATTAAGAGAATAAGCTAGAACGGCTTTGCATGCTTCAGTCATTATGCCTTGATTCCAATATCTTCTACTAATCAGATAGTGTATGCATGCACTTTTTTCATCACAATTTATTTCATTCAAATAAATGTAGCCTACTGCTTCCGATAGTTCTTTAACAACTATTACCCAATGATAATAGTCCATTTTTGCATAATCGCTAATCCATCCTTGGAGCAATAATTGTGTTTCTTTAAGATTTTCGTGCGGTTTCCAGCCCCAAAATTTACTTACTTCCGGATCCGTGAGCCAATTCCTAAACATATCTTCGGCATCTATTACTTCGTATTTTCGCAGTAATAGCCTATCAGTCTCCATTTTCCGAGTTCCGATATGCATCAACTCGTCCGACCCCCAGTTATCCAAAATAGTGGAACAATATAGCGCTGTCAAACACGAATTACCTGCGTGTTTTGAATTTGGAAAAAATATAACAGATGATAAGCATCTGCTTATCGCACACAAAACTTCTCAACAAAGAGTTCCCGCTTAGGGCTTAAACTCTATGTTCTTTATTCTTTTCTAAACAGCTCAACTGAGTAAGATTGTGGATTTCCGGCGTCTAAATGAATTTTTGCCTCAAAGTCATCTGTTTTATCAAAAGTGGTAAATACATAATTCGTGCTTTTTATAGACTGGGTATTTCCGTGAGCATCAGTGTAATAGCCTTCAACGGCAGCCATTACATATCCTCCCAATCTAAGATACCAAAGGGGAACCATTCGCTTTATGGTAACTTCATATGAATTTCCATAAATCCGTAACTGTGCAAGTTTGTTAGAAATAATCCGGTATTTCACTAACCCCAACAAGGCCAGTAATAGCCATACAACCCCATTAATAAGTAAAATAAAAGTCAACAAATAACCCCAATTATCTTTTGTTTTTATTACAAACAAACCAAGAAATAAAAATGGAAGTGACATTGCTACAAACAATAAAAATACACGAATCCCCACAGTATATAGTTTGTGCCAAGTAGATTCAACAAGCTTCATCCGACTAATCTCCTTCCTAACAGTTGTGTTAATTTGACAACTTTACCCATGCTTGCTATAGTTAAGTTAGCTAATTTAGCTAACTTAGCCGGAGGTGTGACCCATGCAAAGAGTAAGTTCAACTGAGATCCAAAATAATTTCGGGAACTATTTATTAATTGCCCAAGAGCAAGATGTGATTATCACTCGAAACGGTAAAGATGTAGCAAGACTTTCTGGTCTAAACAAGAGAAATGATCTCGTTTCTGAAGAAATTCCCTCTCAAGGTTATGGCCTGCGAAAAGCAACGTATGAAGAGTTTTTAGAATTTACTAAGGAAGAAACCTTAGATCGCTACGAGTATATTGATGGTGAAATATTTTTACAGGCTTCGCCTAAGGTAGCACATCAATTTGCATCAGCAAAAATCTTTGGCATATTTTCAAACATTCTGAATGAGCAGACTTGTCAACCGTTCACGGCCCCTTTTGACATCACTATTTCCCGTCATGAAGGCGATATTAATGTGGTTCAACCTGATCTAATGATCATTTGTGCTCTTGAGGAAAACCTAGGTGATGACG
>DUPA01000062.1 GCA_012838515.1 Natronincola sp.
AATTCTAGATCCACATAATCATCAGCAATAATGGGAATCTCCTTGTCCACCAATGGTAAGATTACTTTTTTCCCTATTATATCGATATAACGCTCATCGTGGGGGTTAACGGCCACAGCCGTATCTCCTAGCATAGTTTCAGGTCTTGTTGTGGCAATTAAAATATATCCACTGCCATCGGCATAAGGGTATCTTATATGATAAAGCTTGCCATCTTCATCTTCGTGTTCAACTTCTATATCCGAAAGAGTAGTACTACATTGCGGGCACCAATTAACACTATAATGACCTTGGTAGATTAATCCTTTTTCGTACAGACGAACGAAAACTTCCCTCACTGCCCGTGAACAACCTTCATCCATTGTAAAACGTTCGCGCTCCCAGTCTAAGGAGGCTCCCAATTTTTTGAGTTGGTTTAGAATCTGATCACCATGGTCTTCTTTCCAAGCCCAGGTTCTATTTAAAAATTCCTCTCTGCCCAAATCATGCCTGGTCTTCCCTTCGGTTGCCCTAATATGATCTTCAACCCTAGCCTGTGTTGCTATCCCGGCGTGATCTGTCCCGGGAATCCACACAGTGTTATAACCTTGCATCCGTTTCCAGCGAATGAAAATATCTTGGTAAGTATTGTCCAAAGCGTGTCCCATATGCAATTGACCGGTTACATTCGGTGGAGGAATAACGATACAAAAAGGTTCTTTAGATTTGTCCACCTCAGCATGGAAAAAACCGTTTTTTTCCCAATATTGATACCATTTAGTTTCCACTTGCTCTGGAACATAAGTTTTGCCCATCTAATTCACTCTCCCCTATAAAATAAAAAAACTTCTCATCTCCTAAGGACGAAAAGTTAAATTCGCGGTACCACCTAAATTCCCCTTGTAAACAAGGAGCACTCAAAAGTTATAACGGGACAACCGACTTAAGCTACATCTCACTTAAGTGGCTCCGGGACGACTTCAAAGACCATTACCTTAAAAAGCTTTCACCACTTTGCTTTCTTCTCTACAAGGGTTAGCCATTTACTACTTCCCATCAAGGCCATTAATGTGCAATTGAAACCATAATACACTCAGAAACGCCCATTGTCAAGACTTTACCTTTTCTCTACACTGTGCGCAAATCCCAAAAAAGCGAAGACAATGATCGGTTACTTCAAATCCCGTTTCAGCGGCAATTCGTTTTTCTATGGTATCCAAAAGATCGCTTTTGAATTCTCCGATAGAACCACATTTCTGACAAATCAAATGGTGATGATAATGCTCATCATCGTCGCCTAATCTAATTTCGTAACGACTGTGGCCATCTCCGTAATCAAAGCGATGGATAATATTCAATTTTTCTAAAAGCTCCAAATTACGATACACTGTGGCCAAACCAATTTCGGGGTATAATTTTTTTGTGTGAATAAAAATATCTTCAGCTGATAGATGATCATCAGCATTAGCGATGAGCACATCAACAACCGCCTCCCTCTGAGGAGTGAGTCTAGAAGAATCTTTTTCCAGTTGATTACGAACCCATTCTTTCAACATGCTTCCACCCCCTGTTAGCTGAAGCGCCAATAAAAGAACTTAACCATAACAGCTCCTACTCCCACCAAAGAAATAAAATATAAAATCCAAAAACGCCAATTAGTCCAATTTCTTCGTCGGCGAGAATCGGTCAGAGGAGATTCGACCAACAAATAAAACCATATGAACCCAAATAATAAAGTGGCGAAAGCGTACAACCACGGATTGGTCGATTCACCGAATACTTCTTGAAAAGGCATTAATAATCGGCGGGCTAATGCACTCAGTGCTAAGTACGACATTAAGATTTGACCATCATAACGTAAGTTACGTCGGGATATCCACAGAATAGAAAAAATTGTGTAATAAGCAAGACCCGAATATAAAGGCAAAGGGTGCAACATAAAATCACCTAGTTTAACCCCGAGAAAACTAGTGGTTTCAGAACCTAATACACTTGAACCAAGGTATGCTAAAGATTGCATCAAAGCAACTGAAGGCACCAAAGCATCTAAAAAAACGGCCGGTTGCTTTACATGCCTGACAATAAAATAAACGATATAAACCCCAACGGCTAGAATACCACGCGTTTCATCTAAATGGGCACTTGTGAAAATGTTCCACGGAGAAATGAACAGGCGCCAACCAAGCACCTGGGTTACACTTGCTAGCCTACCCACAAGGATAAAAACTAAAGCTACTTGAATGATGAAGTTGTAAATGAATTCTGCTCCAAAGCCTTTGCGCTTTCCTTCCTGCTGTGCAAGGATTGTTCCTAATAGCAATCCTAGTGCAATCATAAAACCATAGGTGTAGACAGGAAGGTTGGCGAAGAAAAACAAAATGTTCTCCATACACTATTCCTACCCTTCTACACCTCTATTCCCTCCGTAAGTTATAAAATCCTGCTACTGGCCTAATTCCTTTCTGAGAAGAGAATTCACCACTTCAGGATCGCCCTTACCCCTTGTAGCACGCATAACTTGACCTACAAAGAATCCAAACAATTTATCTTCACCGTTTTCATAACGACTAACTAATTCTGGATTCTCCGATAGGATCCGCGCAATGACTCCTTCTAGTTCGCTTGCATCACTAACCATTTCCCAGCCTTTTTCTTTAACAATTTCCCGAGGTGACTGCTCAGACTTATAAAGCTCTTCCAAAACATCCTTACCTTGATTATTGTTAATGAGGCCTTCTTTCAAGATCTCCAAAAGCTCACCTATGCGAGATGCAGTTAGGTGCCCCTTTTCCCTTGCTAGACGGGCATAATCACCCATTAAGAAATTGACAACTGCTCCGGATTGTAGTTTCTTCCCTATCAACTCAAAGAAGAGGCCTCCAAATTCGGGGTAATTGGTTAAAAATGTCGATTCATATCTGCTTAAACCATATTCAGACTCTAGTCTGTGTAGCCGTTCTAATGGCAGCTCCGGGATGGAAAGACTAATTGCTTCTACCCTAGACTCGTCAATATTTAAAGGTGGCAAGTCAGGCTCGGGGAAGAACCGATAATCCGGTGCATCTCCTTTAGAGCGCATGGACGCGGTCTTTCCTGTCCGTTCATTCCAAGTACGTGTTTCTTGGCGAATTTCTCCACCTTGTTCCAGCACTTCTGTTTGTCGCTGTTCTTCGTATTCTAAACCCCTTTCCAACGAGCGGAAAGAATTTAGGTTTTTGAGTTCAACTTTGGGTCCCAAAACAGTACTGCCCCTAGGCTTCAACGAAATATTCGCATCGCAGCGAAGCGATCCTTCTTCCATTTTCGTGTCTGAAACACCAATGTAATTTAGTAAAAGGCGTAATTGCTCCAAAAAAGTACGGGCTTGTTTAGGTGCACTCATATCCGGTTCGGTAACGATCTCAATTAGCGCGATACCGGCCCTATTATAATCAACCAAAGAAAAATCTGAATCTATGATGCTATCGCCACTATGAATTAGTTTCCCCGCTTCGCACTCTAAATGAATCCTATTTAAAGAAGTTTTAATTAGCTTGTCTTCATAGTAGTACTCCAAATAACCTTTCGAACATATGGGAAAAGCATCTTGTGTTATTTGATAAGCAGTGGGCATATCGGGATAAAAATAGTTTTTTCGATCGAATTTACTAAATCGATTGATCTCACAATTTAAGGCCATGCCTGTCTTAATGGCATACTCGACCGCTTTTTCGTTTAACACAGGCAATGCACCGGGAAGTCCCAAACAGATCGGACAGCAATGACTGTTGGGCGGTGCACCGAACTCCGTGGAGCATCCGCAAATAAACTTACTTTCGGTTTGTAAAGCCACATGAATTTCTAAACCAATAACGGTATCATACTTAGTCACCACTAACTCCCCCTCCTACCCCTTGCTCAATTAGACTACCCACTTGCAAGATTAATTCTTCACTAAAATAATCACCCATTACTTGTACACCCATGGGCAAGCCCGCTGATGTGGTACCACACGGCAAGCTTAGGGCGGGAACACCACTTAAATTGGCTATAGCAGTATATAAATCAGATAAGTATAATTCTAAAGGATCTCTTTTCTCCCCAATTTTAAAAGCCGGAGTTGGAGTAGTTGGGGTTATGATCACATCAACTTGCTTTAACGCTTCAGAAACTTCCTGCTTTATTATTGTCCTTACTTTTTGTGCTTGTTCATAGTATGCCTCATATTGACTGGCACTTAATACGTAAGTACCTAACATAATTCTTCGCTTGACTTCTGTTCCGAAGCCCGCTGCACGACTTTTTGCATACATTGTGTTTGTGTCCTCCGCATCAACTCGTTCACCATAGCGAATTCCGTCAAAACGGGCTAAGCTCGAACTTGCTTCCGCCGTAACTATAGTTAAGTAAGTGTCTATTGCATAAGCATTGGATGCTAACGAAATGGGAATTAAAGTAGCCCCCTGTTCTTCAAGCATCTTTAGGCTATTGCGAACAGCCTGCTCCACTTCGGAATTAAGTCCCGTACTGAAAAACTCTTCGGGGACACCTATTTTTAAACCTTTAACAACACTCCCGTCCCAGCTAGGCACCGCGAAAGGTCCTATTTGAGCACTTGTGGAGTCACCGGGGTCACTACCGGCTAACAACGAAAACAAAATAGCCACATCTTCAACACTTTTAGCTAAAGGACCTACATGATCGAGTGAAGGAGCTAAAGCAACTACACCAAAACGAGATACCCTTCCGTAGGTGGGCTTTAATCCCACAACCCCACAAAAGGAAGCCGGTTGGCGTATTGATCCGCCTGTGTCTGTGCCTAAGGCCCAAGGAATCATCTCCGCTGCCACCGCCGCAGCCGAACCGCCACTAGAACCGCCCGAGACACGTTCAATGTCGTGGGGATTGCATGTAGCACCATAAGTCGAATATTCTGTGGAAGAGCCCATGGCAAACTCGTCTAAATTGGTTTTTCCTATGATGGGTAATCCCGCCTGTTTAAGTTTGCTCACCACTGTTGCATCAAATACGGGTTTATAGTTGCTTAAAAACTTTGAGGCACAAGAAGTTAGCAAACCTTGGGTGGAGATATTATCCTTAATTGCGATGGGAATTCCATCCCATTTAGATAAGGGGCTTCCCTGTGCCCTTCTTTGATCGGCTGCACGGGCTTGCTGTAAAACCCCGTCCTCGTCAACGGTGATAAATGCATTTATTTCAGAATCCTTTTCTTTTATCCTGTTCAAATATTTTTGAGCCACTTCTTCACTGGACACTTGCTTTGATTCTAATAACTGAGCTAATTTTTTCATTCCTGTTCCTCCACAATCCGGGGCACCTGAAAGAACCCGTCCATTACTTTAGAACCTGCACTCAATACCACTTCTTGAGGCAAGCTCGCCTCCACTTCGTCTTTTCGAAGTTCATGCACCATAGAAACAGCATGAGATGTTTTTTTAGTATCGTTTACATCAACATTCTGCAGTTTTTTTCCTGAGGATAATAAATTATTTAAGTCTTTTTGATATTGTTCCACCTCAGTATCACTTAAATCTAAACGTGCTAAATCCGCGATTCGTATTACTTCATCACGACTTATCAAACCCGACACCTCTTTCCTCTAAAAATTCATGAAGTTCTATTTCCGATAAAACCGGTATACCCAGCTCATTTGCCCTCGTTAGTTTTGATCCGCCACCTGGGCCGGCAATTACGTAGTTTGTATTTTTGCTGACGCTAGAACTAACCGCGCCACCCATCTGACGTAAAAAACCCTCTATTTCCGCACGGCTGAATCCTTCCAAGCGTCCGGTAACCACAAAAACGAGCCCTTCTAGGGATGTTCCCGCGGGTGCTTCCACCTGCATTTTAAGTCCGTGTTTTTTTAATTCTTCCACAAGACTTTGATTCTCCGGATCGGCAAAATAATCCACGATTGATTGGGCTATTTTGCCACCTACAGAAGGAATCTTTTGAAGTTCATCTTTACTTAACGCGGCGAGCTTATCTAAGCTTTGTGCAGCCATTGCCAGATCCCTTGCCACCTCCGCTCCAACGAGACGAATACCCAGGCCGAAAAGAACCCGTGATAAAGGTTGCTCCTTACTCGCAGCAATGGCTCGCAATAGATTATCTGCCGATTTGTCTGCAAAGCGCTCTAGGGAGAGCAAATCCTCTTTAGTCAAATTGTAAAAGTCAGCCGCCGTCTTCACCAGACCTGATTCCACTAATTGTGTCACATTTGAAGGCCCTAAACCCTCTATATCTAAGGCTCCTTTTGATGCGAAGTGAATTAGCTTTTCAAGGAGCTGTGCCGGGCATTTAGAGTTCACGCAACGGGTAACTGCTTCCCCTTCAGGCCTCACAGTAACACTACCACAAGCCGGACAATTTGTTGCCATTTGAAAAACAACTTCGTTTCCATCTCGCTTTTCAGGTAAGGATCTAACTATTTCGGGAATAACATCACCAGCTTTGCGCAAAATCACATAATCGCCTATGCGAATATCCCTATCCCTTACTATATCCTCATTGTGTAAAGTGGCTCTGCTTACAGTTGAACCGTCTACCACAACAGGTTCTAACTGCGCCAAAGGTGTCAAAGCGCCCGTTCTTCCCACTTGAATATCTATACTTTTAACCCTAGTTACCACTTCTTCCGGGGGAAACTTATAAGCAATTGCCCAACGGGGACTGCGCGCCGTGGAGCCTAGTTCGGCTTGTAATTGAAGGTCATTTACTTTAACAACCACACCATCAATCTCATAAGGTAATTCATTTCGCTTGTCTTGCCAATCCTCTATGAAATCCATAATATCTTCAAAATTGGTGCATACCTTAAATGTCGGATTAATTTTTAAGCCTAAAGATCGCACATATTCTAAGGCTTCATTTTGAGTTTGCAAAGCATCACCCGAAGCCGAACCAATTCCATAGACAAACATGTCTAATGGTCTTTGCGCAGTAAGACGAGGATCAAGTTGCCGTAAAGAACCGGCCGCCGCGTTACGCGGATTGGCGAAAATGCTCTCCCCCGCCTCTTCCCTTTGTCGATTTAACTTGGCAAATTCCGCGCGATTAATAAAAACTTCCCCTCGAACATTTAGACTTGCTTCGCTATTTAATCGAAGCGGTAGAGAACGTATGGTGCGTAGGTTTGAGGTGATGTCTTCGCCAACGGCCCCATCACCGCGCGTTGCACCTCTAACGAACAGACCTTCTTCGTAATCTAACGATACTGCAAGGCCGTCTATTTTCAGTTCACAGACAAAACTAATGGAATGACCTGCTTGTCTTTGTACCCGCTCAAAAAAAGCATGTAAATCCTCTTTTGAAAAAGCATTACTAAGACTTAGAAGAGGTTCACCGTGGGTAATCGATGCGAATTTTGCACTGGGGGTATGCCCCACTCTTTGACTTGGCGAATCGGTCGTAATCAAATGGGGGTGTTTTGCTTCCAATGCGATTAAGTCTTGCATCAAAGCATCATATTCATGATCAGAGATACTTGGATTATCTAAAATGTAATATTGGTAATTGTGATACCTAAGTTCCGAACGAAGTCGTTCAATTCTTTCCTGAACTTCTTTCAACGACAAATCCTCCTCGCTAAACTTTAGTTAAGGGTGCCAAATGAGCTATTACCGTCTTAATTCCTTGCTCAGGAAAGGCAATACTTAATTGCCAATCACCATGGGATTCGTTCACTGAAACGATCATGCCTTCTCCCCAAACCTTATGCTTAACCTTTTCACCGGCCTTATACTTTACCTCGGCGGAAGATGGTCTCGATTTGGGCTGAGGAATAATACCCCGCAGGCTATCTTCGGAAAATGTCTCTTCAAGAAAATCAGCATTAATTTCTTCAACAAAAGTGGAAACAGGATTAGATTGGGTTGACCCATATAAAGTACGTACATTACTGCAGGTTAAAAATAATCTTTCCATGGCCCTGGTCATGCCAACATATGCTAAGCGCCGTTCTTCCTCCAATTGTTCCGATTCCATTAAGGATCTGGAGTGAGGAAAGATTCCATCCTCTAAGCCACACATAAAGACTACGGGAAATTCCAAGCCTTTTGATGCGTGTAAAGTCATTAGACTAACCGCATTCGCATCTTGGTCGTAAGCATCCACATCACTGACCAAGGCAACATGCTCTAAAAATGCTCCCAAATCCACAGGCGAAACTTCATATTCAAATTGCTTCGTTACTGATAAAAATTCACGCAAGTTCTCCATTCTAGCAATGGATTCGCGATCACCGCGGGTTTCCAAACCGCTTAAGTAACCACTCTCCTGCAACACGCTTTCAGCAAGTTCAGTTAATGAAATGTCACCTAACATGGCACGAAAGCGATCTATCATTACTTTGAATTCACCGAGGGAATTTGACATTCTTGTACTTAGACCATTGACCCCTTCGAGATAGGCCAGGGTTTCATAAAGACTAATTCCAAACTGCTCTGCGTATTGGGTCAATCGATTAATTGTAGCATCCCCAAGACCGCGCCTAGGCACATTAATAATCCGCAGAAAACTGAAATCATTATTAGGGTTGTGAATTAAACGCAAATAGGCTAAAAGATCTTTTATTTCCATTCGTTCATAAAATCGCAAACCCGAAATTATTCTATACGGCACGCCACTTCGCATAAACTCCTCTTCTATAACACGGGAAAGTGCATGTGTGCGGTACAAGACAGCGAAATCCTGAAATAAATGCCCCTCTTCACGGCAGAGACGATTAATATTTTCCGCGATGAACTTAGCCTCAGAACGTTCATCGTTACCCCGATGAAAGACAATGCGAGCGCCCTCTTCTTTATTAGTCCAAAGGCTTTTCTCTTTCCTCTTTGTATTGTTTTTAATCACGGCGTTAGCTGCGCCCAGTATCGTTTTAGTCGAACGATAGTTTTCTTCGAGCTTAATTATTTTAGCCCCCGAAAAATCTTTTTCAAACTCCAATATATTGCGGATATCTGCTCCCCTAAAGGCGTAAATACTTTGATCCTCATCACCGACCACGCAAATGTTACCCGATCCCTGCGCCAATAAACGGACAAGTAAATATTGTGCCATATTCGTATCTTGGTATTCGTCAACTAAAATGTGGGAAAAACGTTCCTGATATTTTCCCCTTACCTCCGCGTTATTTTGCAGCATATGGACAGTCACCATAATTAAATCATCAAAATCTAAGGCATTGTTCTGCTTCAATTTTTCTTGATACTTCTTATATACCTTTGAAACGGTCTGCTGCCAGAAGTCTCCCCCGGAAACAGGATAATCTTTAGGATCGATTAGTTCATCTTTGGCTTTACTAATTGCACCTAAGAGTTGCCTAGGATCAACCCTTTTAGGATCCATATTAAGATCTTTTAAACAATCCTTTATAACCGCCAGCTGATCACTTTGATCGAAAATTTGAAAATTCGGTTCATAGCCACTATGGGCCACTTCTATTCTTAAAATACGTACACAAAGGGAATGGAATGTACCTATAAAAACTTGTTGACTGCTTGGACCAACCAATGTTAGCAAACGTTCTCGCATTTCTTCTGCTGCTTTATTAGTAAAAGTAACTGCCACAATTTTATAAGGGGCTACATCATGTACATTAATTAAATGGGCTATGCGCGTAGTTAAAACCCTTGTTTTCCCGCTCCCGGCACCTGCAATTACTAAAAGTGGTCCGGCAACTGTTTCCACTGCCGATTTTTGTTGCGGATTTAAACCATGTAAATATTCCATCAACTTCTCCTTTAAGTGAAAATGACCCTTTCCTTCTCCATCAGCTACTTCCCATTGTTTCCCTGCAGGTTAAGGCAGTTCTGGGAAGAAATATGAGCTACAGAAAAATAATTACAAACTTGGAAAGAAGGGTATATTATTTTGCGTAAATTTTATTGTTTATTTATCATTGTTATTTTATTTCTCAGTGGCTGCCTTAGTACACTTCCTCCTTCTACGGATCCAAACCCAACACCTTCCCCGGGATCTAAAAACGTCACCATAACCGGATTCGTAAAAGACTCCAGTTCCGGTTTGGATCTTTGGGATGGAAAAGTAACCATTGCTGATCGCAGTACGTCGATAAAAAATGGTACTTTCTCCATTCAAGATATCGAACCGGGTACTTATACATTGACTATTACTAGAATGTTCTATAAGCCTTTACAAAAGAAGGTGGTCGTTTCTAGATTTGACACCACAATAAACGAAGAAATGAGCCCCATATTTACCCCCGGCGAGATCGATCTATTTGCCCGCCTTGTACATGCGGAAGCAAAGGGAGAAACGTATAAAGGGCAAGTGGCTGTGGCGGCTACCGTGCTTAATCGGGTAGCGCATCCCGATTACCCTAACACTTTAAGTGGTGTAATTAATCAAGTAGTGGTCTCGGGAGGTAAAAAATACTATCAATATGAACCGGTTCTTAATGGTAGCATCAAAACCCCCGCAGACACCAATGCTAAAAATGCAGTGGCCGACGCTCTAGCCGGTTGGGATCCCAGCCTAAAGGCCACGGGGTTTTTTGCCCCGGCCAAAGTGGGGACAAGCTCCTGGGTATGGAGTCGCACTCCCACCGTTACCATTGGAAATCATCGCTTTTTTAGATAAGCTAGGCTCATAGGTAACAATACGAAGGACACCTCCTTTAGGGGGTGTCACTTTTATACCCCATTACTAACTATCGGAAACTCCAGAACGACTCAGCAGTTCTTCCCAAATATCATCAAGACTAATTTTGCGGTAAACTAACAAAACAAGCAAATGATACAAAAGATCGCTTACCTCATATATTAGCTCCTCATTACCATTGGATTTAGCGGCTATAATAGTCTCTACTGCTTCTTCGCCCACGGAAGTGAGGATTTTATCTAAACCGTTCTCCATGAGATAATTGGTGTACGATCCAACTTTAGGCGAACGACGACGATCCTCTATTGTTGCGTATAACCAAGAAAGAGCATCTCTTTTTGGTTGAAAATCGCTTGGATCAAGCCCTTCAGACATAATTAGATTATGATAACAACTATATTCTCCCGATTTGTGCTCGCAAGCACCTGAACCATATTGATCAACTATAACTAGAATACTGCTACGATTGCAATCAGCCGTAATCCTCCGTACTTTTTGTACAGCTCCGGTTTGAGCACCTTTGTTATAGATTTTTGCTTTTTCCTTATCATAAAACCATGTTTCACCCGTTTGTAACGTTTTATCAAATGCTTCTTCGTTCATGGACGCGATCATCAAAACCCGTCCTTGTACATCTTGAATCACTGCAGTAATAAGCCCGTTCTCATCGTACTTTAACATTAGTAATCACCCCATTTACTCCCACTCAATTGTTGCAGGTGGTTTAGGACTAATATCGTAGACTACCCGGTTAATTCCCCTCACTTCTTCCATCACACGGCTGCTAATTGTGGCTAAAACATCATATGGCATACGATACCAATCAGCGGTCATGGCATCAATACTCGTTACAAAACGAAGCGCAGCCACATAATGATACGTACGTTCACCTTGGTATACGCCTACGGTGCGAGTGTTAGTCAACACTACTAAGGCCTGCCAAATTTCTCTATAAAGTCCGGCTTTTTTTATTTCTTCCATGGCAATGGCATCTGCTTTGCGCAAGATCGTAAGTTTTTCTTTTGTAATTTCACCTAACACACGAATGGCAAGACCCGGTCCGGGAAATGGATGACGCCAAATAAGTTCATCTGCCAAATCAAGTTCCTTCGCTAAAGCCCTAACTTCATCTTTAAATAATGTGGCCAATGGTTCAATTAACCCAAAATTTAAATCATCAGGCAAGCCACCTACATTATGGTGCGATTTGACTAAGGTACCTTCTGCGGACCCACTTTCCAAAACATCCGCATAAAGCGTTCCTTGCACTAAATATGAAGCATCTCCAATTTTTGCCGCTTCTTCCTCAAAAACCCGAATAAACTCATTACCAATAATTTTACGTTTTTCTTCCGGATCAGCGACGCCTTTGAGCTTGCTTAGAAAACGCTCTTCTGCTTGCACATATACAAGCGGTATTCCAAGTTTATTTTTAAAAGTGTCTACTACCCATTCACTTTCACCCTCACGCATGAATCCATGATCAACATATATGCAAGTAAGCTGGGAGCCTATGGCACGATGAACTAAAATTGCGGCAACTGAAGAGTCAACACCACCACTTAAACCGCAAATTACCTTACCGTCACCAACCTTAGCTTTAATGCTTTTGGTTGCATCCTCCAAAACGCGGGCCATAGTCCAATCCCGTTTGCATTCGGCATTATCCAAAAAAGATTCTAAGTCATCGTCAGCTGGATCGTTTGCGCCCAAATGCCAAACCGGGAATGCTTTTGATGTGAGAATGCTTGGTAATTCAGGTGGAATTTTTCCGGTTAAAATCACACCATTAAAATCATCTTCGGCTAAAATTTGATCCATCTTTCTTTGGGGAACAATCTCGCTATAAACATTTTTTGCCCGTATTTTCCTGGCAACATCCTGCACTTTCACAAACCCATAATCAATCACTAAGATCTTATCCAAAAAACAACCCTCCGCTTCAGCTAGTTACCACGCCTATATAGGGCAACTCCCTAAATTTATGATTATAATCAATACCATATCCGATCACAAATTTATCAGGAACTGTAAACCCCACGTAATCCGGGACATACTCGATTTTTCGACGATCCGGTTTGTCTAAAAGTACCGCCGTTTGCACGCTGTTAGGCTTTCGTGATCTAAGTAACTCCGTTAAGTAAGAAAGGGTTAGCCCAGTATCGATTATATCCTCAACAATCAAAACATCCCTTCCTTCCACCGGGGTATCCAGATCCTTTAGCATTTTAACAACGCCGGAGGATTGTGTGGAAGCACCATAACTCGAGATGGCCATAAAATCCATCTCTAAGGGAACGGCTATTTCCCTAATTAAGTCACTCACAAAAACCACTGCACCCTTTAGAATTCCCACTACAAAAAGATCCTTTTCGGCGTAATCACGACTTATTTGTACCGCCAATTCGGAAACCCGTTTCTTAATCTCTTCTTCACTAATTAAGACTCTTACTTGCAAACCGATCACACCCAATTGTGATTTATTAGTATTACTACCTTCTCCATAGCCTCAATGATCCCTTGTAAATCAGGTGTTAACTAAATTCATCATAAATTTAAAAGAGACCCTACTAGGGTAGGATCCCATATGGTCTAAAAAGGATTTACCTACATTAGTAAGGTCTTGTATTTAAGATTTTTTATGCATTACATCATTCCCGGCATTCCGCCCATGCCACCTGCCGGCATTCCGGCATCTTCTTGTGGCTCGTCAGCGATTAATACTTCAGTAGTAAGAAGCATGGCACCAATAGATGCTGCATTTTGTAAAGCACTTCTCGTTACCATGGCAGGATCAATAACTCCCTTTTCGACCATGTCAACGTATTCTTCGCTTAGAACATCAAAGCCCACTCCCTTAGGAGAGTTCTTAACTTTTTCAGCAATAATTGCGCCTTCCACACCTGCATTGTCAGCGATTTGCTTAAGGGGTGCATCTAGCGAACGACGAATGATGTTAACGCCTGTGCCTTCGTCACCACTGAGATCTAGGCTGTCAAGTGCTGTTATGGCATCAATTAATGTTGTGCCACCACCTGCGACAATTCCTTCTTCAACTGCTGCGCGAGTAGCTGATAGTGCGTCTTCAATGCGTAATTTTTTCTCTTTGAGTTCGGTTTCTGTGGGGGCACCAACCTGCACAACCGCCACGCCGCCTGATAATTTAGCCAAGCGTTCTTGCAGTTTTTCGATATCATACTCCGAAGTAGAATCTTCAATTTCTGTACGAATTTGATGAATTCGAGCAGCAATTGCGTCAGGTGTTCCTCGACCGTCCACGACTGTTGTATCTTCTTTAGTTACTAAAACTTGACGGGCTTGACCTAACATTTCCAATGTCGTGTTCTCTAATTTTAGACCAACTTCTTCACTAACGACTGTACCGCCGGTTACTACAGCGATATCATCTAGCATAGCTTTTCGACGGTCACCAAATCCGGGTGCTTTTACCGCAACCACATTTAGTGTACCCCTTAATTTGTTCAGAACCAATGTGGCTAAGGCTTCTGCTTCCACATCTTCTGCGATAATCAAGAGAGGTTTACCCGATTGCATGGTTTGCTCTAGAATTGGTAATACATCGGCGATTGCACTGATTTTTCGGTCGGTAATAAGAATATATGGTTCATCCAGGCTTGCTTCCATACGCTCGGTATCGGTAACCATGTAGTGGGAAACATAACCGCGATCAAATTGCATACCTTCCACAACATCTAAAGTTGTACCTATGGTATTAGATTCTTCAACGGTAATAACCCCGTCCTTGCCTACCTTTTCCATGGCGTCGGCGATAAGATCACCGATTTCGGAATCACCTGCTGAAATTGATGCTACCTGAGAGATGGCATCCCTTGTCTCAATAGGTTTAGACATGGTCCTAATTTCTTCAACGATAACTTCTACAGCTTTCTCAATACCCCGCTTAATAAAGATTGGGTTTGCACCGGCTGCGACGTTTTTTAGTCCTTCGCGAACAATGGCTTGGGCTAAAACTGTTGCGGTGGTTGTGCCGTCACCTGCTATATCGTTGGTTTTGGTCGCCACTTCTTTAACCAGTTGTGCACCCATATTTTCAAACGGATCTTCAAGTTCAATTTCACGTGCAATAGTTACCCCATCATTTGTGATGGAGGGAGAACCGAAGGATTTTTCAATAATTACATTGCGTCCTTTAGGTCCTAAAGTTATTTTAACAGCGTCAGCTAGAGTGTTAACACCTTTTTCCAGCTTTTTTCGGGCATCTTCCCGAAAGAGTAAATCTTTGGCCATTCCTAAATCACCTTCCCCGTTAAATTATTCTACAATTGCCAATAAATCGTTTTGCCTAACGATAAGCAATTCTTCGCCGCCATGTTTTACTTCGGTGCCGGAATACTTAGCAAATAAAACAATGTCGCCTTCTTTAACATTCATAGGTACTAATTTTCCGTCTTCGTAATTTCCGGGACCAACGGCTAAAACCTTGGCCTGCTGTGGTTTTTCCTTTGCAGTATCAGGTAAAACGATACCACTTGCGGTCTTTTCTTCCGCTTCAAGAACTTTAAGAACAATTCGATCTCCTAATGGTTTAATGTTCAACTATGTGTACCCCCTTTAATTCTCTTTGTTAGCACTCCTTTCTGTTGAGTGCTAAATCTATACCATATATTAATCAACCACCCTATTTTTTGCAAGCCTTCGAAAGTCCCAAAAAACGAGATTGTTGATTGATTTTACCTAAATTCCCTGTTTTTCTCTTGTTTACTCGTGATACGACGCAAATGCTTCTATTTGTCGCCTAAGCGCAGGTTAGCCACTGCATTTAGTGAATAATCACTGCGATAACCGGCATTATAGCGGAAATATCCGGCGCTTGCGATCATTGCAGCGTTATCCGTGCAAAAATGTACTGGGGGGTATAATAGTTCTAAACCTCGCTCATCAACGCATTTTTGCACATAATTACGAAAAGTTGAGTTGGCGGCAACCCCTCCAGATAAAACCACTTGATTAACCCCATATTTTTCAGCGGCCGCCATGAGCTTTTCTGTAAGAATATCAATGATCGCCCACTGAAAACTAGCGGCAAAGTCGGGTAGATCAACCATCTCATCTTTTTGTTTTGCTTGGTTTAAATAATTTAAAGCGGCAGTTTTAAGTCCGCTAAAGGAAAAATCAAAGTTTCCATGTTCTTGTAAGCCCCGAGGAAAGTGAATAGCCCCTTTATTTCCTTCCAGTGCCAACTTTTCAATTTGCGGTCCCCCCGGATAAGGTAAACCTAAAACCCTTGCCACTTTATCAAAAGCTTCTCCCGCAGCATCATCCCTTGTTCGACCAATAATTTCATATTCGCCTAAACGCGGAATAAGGAGCAAATCAGTATGCCCCCCGGACACAGTTAAGCAGACTAGTGGTGGTGTCACACTTTGACCGTCAAGAAAATTAGCGTATATATGACCTTCAATGTGATTAACACCAACAATGGGTTTTTGGGTGGCAAAAGCTAAAGACTTCGCGGCGGCAACGCCCACCAAAAGAGAACCTACCAAACCCGGACCGTAAGCCACTGCAATAACTTCTATATCTTCTAAGGAAACATTTGCTTTGTCAAGAGCCTCATTGATCACCGGAAAAATGGCTTCAATATGATGACGAGAGGCAATTTCCGGAACTACCCCTCCGTATTTTTGATGAATATCTATTTGCGATAAAACCACATTAGATATGACCTCTGTGCCGTCTTTGACGATGGCTGCGGCAGTTTCGTCACAGCTTGTTTCAATTCCCAATGTTAGTCCACTCTTCACCTAATTCCCTCCACATAATTAAAGCGTCTTCCTTATCATCCAAATAATATTCTTTGCGAATACCTTGGGGCGTAAAACCGAGTTTTCCATATAGAGCTTGAGCACCTTTATTAGAGACCCTCACTTCCAAAGTCATACGGGTTACACCCCGCTTCATTGAGTGAAGTGTTAATTCCTCTATTAAGCCCTTTCCGATTCCTTGACGTTGAAATTTTGGATCAACGGCCACATTAGTAATGTGCCCTTCATCTAAGATTATCCAAATCCCCGCGTAACCCACAACGCACTCGTTTAGTAGGGCCACAACGTAAATGGCATTATCATTAAGAGTCACTTCGCGAATGAAAATACTGCGGGACCAAGGTGAACTGAAACATGAACGTTCAACGCGATGAACTTCGGCCACATCTTTCACTTCCATGGGGCGATAGATTATGTTCTTTCCTGCCATTTTAATTCTGCCTCCGTCTTGCGCATATAAGTAGGATTTATATTAAATGCATCGCCTGTTAACCCCTGAGAAAACCGAATGTGCCCTAAATCAGCAACAGCACCGGGCTTAAGCAAACTAAGGGCTACGGGAGGAAAAACTGAATTTACTACTTCCTCCCGGAGATGATCAGAATAATTTATGGCTCCATCTCCTACGAAAAGAATTTGTTCATCTGCATACGTATTGCAGAATGCAATCACATCACCTAACGATCCATGGGTGGGCAAGTTTACCGACTGACCCTGTCTAAAAGCCTGCCAATAAACGTTTTTACGGCGTGCATCCACTAAAGGAATAACAAGTCCGGAAAAGTACTTAAATTGCCATCCGAAAACTTCCAAAGATGTTAAGCCCACTAAAGGTTTGCCCAGGGCATAACACATTCCTTTCCCCGTTGCTACCCCAATTCTTATCCCTGTAAATGAGCCGGGTCCGGTAACCACGGCAACCACATCTAACTCTTTGGAGTCAACGTTCGCGTCAAGTAAAAGCTGTTCGAGGGAAGGCAAAAGTCGCTCTGAGTGAGTTGTACGAATATTAAGCACCGATTCACCGATCAATTGCCTATTCTTTAGTAACGCCACACCCCCTGTTAGGGTGGAAGTATCTATTCCCAAAGCATACACTAAAATAGCCCCCTCATTTTTTCTTCCAGCATTTTACCGCGCTTACCTTTTCCAGTAAAGGTTATGTCACGAGCGTCTAGACCCATACTTTCTAAGGTAATGTCTAAACGTTCTTCAGGTAAAAACTCCTCAAATAAGTTACCCCATTCTACGGCAGTAATGCCATCTCCATAAAAATAGTCCAAATAGCCAATTTGCTCTAGCTCTAACTCAGTTTCTAAACGATAGAGGTCAAAATGGTAAAGGGGGTGTGACCCCCCTTCGTATTCGTTAATTATGGCAAATGTAGGGCTGGTAATGAAATCTTGTTCAACACCTAGACCCATTCCCACACCCTTAACAAAAAGCGTTTTACCGGCACCAAGATCTCCGTTTAAGTTTAATAAATCCCCCGGTAACAGTAATTTACCGAGTTTAACTCCGGCTTCAATGGTTTGTTCAAAACTAGATGAGTTTAACTTGAACATCCCTTTTCCTCCTAAAACTACTGGGCTGCATGGACAACTTCTCCGTGGATAAGTACCTTTTCAACCTTGGATTGAATATCAAGGGGATCTCCGCTCCATAAAACCAAGTCTGCCATCTTACCCTCTTCAATAGATCCGTAACGATCAGCAATGCCTAAAATTTTTGCAGGATTAATTGTCATGGCTTTTAATGCCTCTTCATAGGGTAGTCCTGCTTTTACTGCATAGGCCGCGGCGGTGGGCATATAGCCTACGGGAACCACTGGGTGATCCATGGTTATGGCTAAAGGAATTCCACCTTCATATAAAATCTTCAGCGTATCGAAGGATAGCTCTTGCAGCTCCACCTTGGAGCGATTACTAATTGTGGGGCCAACAATTGCCCAAACTCCGGCTTCCTTTAATTGCTTAATAATTTTATGCCCTTCAGTACAATGCTCAATACTAATATCCAAATTGAATTCCTTGGCTATGCGCAAAGCCGTCATAATATCATCAGCCCTATGCGCATGGGCGCGCACGGGAATTTCCCGTTTCAACGCCCTGACTAAGACTTCCATTTTTAAATCGCGTTCTACGGTCTTATCAGGGTCTTCCTTGGCTTTTTCTAGCTTGGCCATGTAATTGGTTGCCTTAACCAGGTTTTCCCTTAAAAGAGCCGCCGTTGCCATCCTAGTTGATGGAGACTTTTTTTGTCCGGAGTAAACCCGCTTAGGATTTTCACCAAAAGCGATCTTCAAACCACCAACCTCTTCAATAATCATCTCTTCCACAGTATTACCATGTAGATGGACCACTACTCCTTGTCCACCAATAACATTAGCGCTACCCGGCAAAACACACATGGCTGTAACGCCACTTTTTAATGCATCTAAAATACCCTCTTCGTGAGGATTGATTGCGTCTAGTGCTCTTAAATGCGGTGTAACAGGATCGACCATCTCATTGCCATCCGAACCTTCAAACCCAAGTCCCTCTTCGTAAACACCTGCATGCCCATGGGCATCAATAAACCCTGGTGCCACGACTTTACCCTTGCCATCTATTACTTTTGTACCGTCAGGAATCTCCACTTGACCAACTGCGACAATTTTACCTTCGCCGTCAATTAGCACTGTTCCGTTTTGAATTCCGTGAGTAATGGTTAGTAGTTTTGCATCTTTAATCGCTAACAAAAAGGCCCCTCCTAGAATTTAATATTTAACTCATTTCACTAATTAAGAAAAGAATCCTTCTAGGGAAATCTCCTATCCTTAGCGGCCAAAATAAAACGTTCAAAAATTGCTTTTGCCGAAGGATAGTGATCTACCATGAGCTCGGGGTGCCATTGCACACCAAGGACAAAATCATGCGCAGAACTTTCGATTGCCTCAACAATACCATCGGGTGCAGTTGCCACTATACGTAAACCTTGACCTAACTTATTAACAGATTGATGGTGGAAAGAGTTCACTTTTCCGAGGGCATTACCCCAAATATTACCCAGAAGACTTGCTGATTGAATAGCAACGTCATGGGTGGCATACCACGAAGGTGCATCTTGCTTATGTTTTATGGGATCAGTAATCTGCGTTGGAATATCTTGCACTAAAGTACCTCCCAAAGCCACATTGAGTACTTGCATACCCCGGCATATGGCTAAAATAGGAAGGCCTTGCTCAAGTGCGAAGCCCGCGGAAAGTAGATCCAGTTCGTCACAATGTGGATCCATTTCACCGCATGCAATCGCGGGATTTTGACCATAACGACTAGGATCTAAATCATTTCCACCTGGTAACACCAAACCATCCAAAAGATCGATCAATTGGAAGATCTGATCTTTTGGTTGATAAGGGATAAGTAACGGTATACCACCTGCATTGAT
>DUPA01000063.1 GCA_012838515.1 Natronincola sp.
ACAAGGGTTGAACCGCTATCTTGTTTTTCGGGAACCCAGCTAATACCGGAAATGCCGATAGCAAAACTACCGCTGTTATAAGTATAACGCATATGCTTTTTTTCATTATAAGTTACTCCCATCTGCTTCCAATTTGGGGATAATGTCCCGCAGGTTTAATTCTTCTTCCACAATTCTCACCTTGTTTTAAATTATTAGAACACACCTGCACCACTAAGATCCTATGGCTAAAATTTGAGGATCATCCCCCCAAAGTGTTACGAATATCCTTTATTAGTTCAGGAAGAAAAAGCTCCTGATAGGTAGCAAAGCCGGTGATTTCCATCCTTTGAACCAAAAGTTCGAGTTTTGGATCGTCAATGTTTTTCAATTTTGCCAATCGAGTGGAACTCAGCTTTTTAGCAGAAAGATAACGAACATATTCTTGCTCATTAACTCGCCAATAATTGAAGGATTCGGAATATCGTTTGGCCAAACGTTGCGCAATCAACAACCCTTCAGGATCAAGATCGCCTGAATAATAAATCTTCGTACCTTCTGCCACTAAGAAATCAAGCAAAATTAGACCGGAGATCTTCACCTGACCGGCGGTACAAATCAGGGGTGGTATTTTTTCTCCGGAAAACGCATCTAAAATACTGGCGAAGACTGCTGGATTTTCCACCACAAAAACAATATTTTTGGGGCTTTTCACTTTCGTAAGCCTAGTTAAATTGTACAAAGGCATCTGCAATGACTCATTACACTTTAGGGCACTTTGCCAAACGGGATGCACTGCATCACCCTTATAGGCTATCAAACCTGCACAAGTTACAAAATTCAAGATCTCGTTTATTAAAATACCCGAACCGTACAAAAGCTCTGCCAATTCTTCTCCTGAAGTGGGACTTTCCAACTCAAACAAAGTACAAAGAGCATCTACCAAAAGTTTGCCTAAGTCTGTCCCTGGATCAAACGCATGGGGATCTGCCGTAACCAAAGAGGAAAAAACAGGCAATCGCCAAAAATCCACCTTGCGCTTTTCCAATAGATGCAAAGCCTGAGCCACAGTCTCTATATCACGCAATAGCTTCTGGGGTTCCCTTTCATAAAGCTGAAAAACCTTATTAACTCCCGTAGCTTCTTTAGACAAAATGGCTTGTAACCACTGACCGGCTATACTATTTTTGTAATGCTCGACCAAGGCTTCAAAAAATGTTGAACGTTCCCGTTTCAAAACACTTATTTCTTCCTTTTTGCTAATTAATTCTGTGTCAAAGTAAGCCGCTAAAATCTCTTCTAAAGTAAATTCGGCGAAACGGGTAATAGACAATGAATCCTCAAAATCACGCACAGCAAAATTAACCTGTTGCTTATTACTCATATCTATACGCAGGTGATTAGAGATAACTTCCCGTTCTTCCAAGGTAAGATTATTTAAAGTCACCCGTCCTCCAATACGCCCAAGAGAGCGATACCGCTCTAAAATGGCTTTGAAGATTCGCCCGTATCCCGGATTCATTTTGAAAAATCGTACATCAACCTGTTTCACCCATAGACCCCCCGGTGGGTAATACCTTATCAAGTAATAAAGAACGATGTTTACCGTCCCAATGGTAACGAATCACCGATACATAATCGGCATTCTTAGGCCGAACCAATTCACAAATCGATAGCCCGGAAACGGTGTCGTAATCACCCCACAAAATTTGCGAGTTAATGATATAATGAAAATCCAGTTGCTCCATGAGTTGAAACATATCACGGATATTACTGTCATCAACGCCTGCAAAGGCTTCATCTAAAGAGATCAAGCGAGGGCAATCGGCACGGGCCGCATCATAGCGTGAATACACCGATG
>DUPA01000064.1 GCA_012838515.1 Natronincola sp.
CGCCTTTAGGTTGGGAATTGCTCCTAGGTCGCATTCCGCAGTTAATGGTTGAAGTGGAAAATATTGAGATAGACGGTCTAATAGTTGCGCATACTATAATTAACGGAAAAAACATATTTTTTGATATCCGTTCCTTACGGCAAAGAAATGAATATGTTTTTAAGGGAGCGGATTTTCTGGTAGCGCATCTAACAGTAAAAGAAAGCGACTTAAACAATTTCTTTTGGCATGAAATCGATCCTAACGAATTTTTGCAGATACGAATAGCCACAGATGATATTAGTCTAGAGGGCAAAATCCCCATTTTCGGTGGTCTACAGGTGGGTATCAGTGTACATGGATATTTAGACATAATTGATGGTTCGTATTTGCGCTTTGTGCCTAAAGATATCGAAGTCCGAGATACGAAGCTACCATCTTCTTTACTCGAGGTTGTTAAGGATAACTATGATTTAAAACTAGATCTGGGTTTACTTTCTTATCCGTTGAAAATATCGCAAATAATCCTTTTAGAACGGGAAATGCAGATAAAGATGGAAGTGGTTCAATGAAGAAAACTCTCTGGATAATTGTTCTTTTAGCCGCAATAGTATCCGGTGTCGTGGCCTTCGGACGCTGGCAAGTTGAACGTAATAACAAAACGGTTGAGATTGTCTTTGACCTCGCAAGCTTGGTTGAATTAAGCAAAAATACCGGCGTTGATTTACACTATTATCTAGCGGAATTGGCTAAAACCAAGGTTGTTACCATTGCTATTGAACCAGAAAATCTTGGTCAACAATTTCTTAAGGGACAAGATTTATCTAAGGAAGTTAGGGATAAGTTGCCGAAGGAAGTAAGTGATCTAGAAGATTTTTTATTATATCCGGTTACTTTTTCTCAAAATGAGATTGCTTCGGTTAGACAGGCAGGTTTTAATATTGCACCTAAACTCATTGCAGCCCCCTGGAAAGTAGAAGAAGTTTGGCGCGTCGCCCAGCCCGATTTAGTACTCATCAGTGGTAAAGAATCGCCTGACTTAGATTTATTAAAAGAGTATGGAGCGAGGGTGGGTTTAGTGGAATTTTCCACTCCTTCAAATATGCCACTTGACTTGGGGTTGGAATACATTAGAGTGCATGGAATTAGTGCGCCTGAAATGCGTGTTTTAAGTGTAGAAAGGATTTTAGAACGTTATTTACGCGCCGCTAGGGAAAGAAATATTCGTGTTTTATATGTCCGTTCTTTTGTGGAGGATGAAACAAGTTGGCATCGCTCCACAGAGTTATTAAGTGATCTTCAGCAAAGGTTGCATAACGCGGGGTTTAGTTTGGGAAAAGCAAAGGGTTATCCTCCGTGGTATGCTTCTCTATTATTAACAACCATAACCACATCGGGAATATGGGCCGGAGCAACGCTTCTTTTCATGGAGATTTGGCCAAATAAGTCCAAATTTTTCGGGTGGTTTGGTGTATTTTTTTATTTACTATCAATAGTCGGTCTTTTAATAAATCCTTCGCTGATGAAAACAATATTGGCTTTTATCACTGCAATAATTTTTCCTTGTTTAGCAGTACTGCAAGGTATGCAAAAAAATACTGCACCGCTTAAGTCATATTTGTTTGTGGCACTAATCTCTTTTCTTGGGGCCCTATTTGTGGTTAGCACCTTAAATGGAACCGCCTATTTATTGAAAATTCAGGAATTTCGGGGAGTAAAACTTATGCACATTCTCCCCATCATTCTAATGATTTTTATCTTGGCTCGTCCTTTGAAGCCATGGTTAAAAAAAGATGTTCCCGTGATATACCTAATTGGTGGTGTTGCCATCGGTGCCTTAGGATTGATTTATATTGCTCGGACGGGTAATTTTGGTCTTCCGGTACCGGCTTGGGAGTTAAAGATACGCGCGTTCTTAGAGCGATTATTCGTGATCAGACCCCGTACAAAAGAGGTTTTAGTGGGCTATCCTGCATTATATTTTGCTTTACAGGCGAGGAATAGAGGGAAATCTCTATGGCTCCCCGTGGCAGTTATAGGTCCAATATCATTAGTCAACACTTTTACTCACACACATACACCACTAGCGGTTAGTTTATTGCGCTCGGCCTATGGTTTAGTCTTAGGATACATCGCGGGTCGACTGGCGTTTAGAATTTTCTCACTGGGAAAGAGGTGGCTTCAAGGTGATCGTTGTAAGTGGTTATTACGGATTCGGCAATCTTGGCGATGAAGCCATACTAGATGCGTTATGTTCAGACCTCGAAGCATTGGGTTATGGTCGAAAAGAAATTTATGTATTATCCGGCAACCCAAAAGAAACCATGTTAACGCACGGAGTACAAGCTTTTTCACGGTACAATCTTCTTGATATTTGGAGAAAATTAGGTTTGGCCGATTGCTTAATTAGTGGGGGAGGCTCACTTTTTCAAGATGTAACAAGTAGAAGGACAATACCGTATTACTTGTCCTTAATTGAAATGGCCTTGCTACGAAAAGTACCGGTTATCATCTATGCACAGGGAGTGGGGCCCATACAAAGTCGGATGTATCAGGCTTGGGTAAAACGTGCTTTCCGATCAAGCATGGTGTGTTCTGTGCGCGACGAAGAAAGTGCCCGTTTTTTACATAATCTAGGGGTTTCCCCAGATAAACTAAGGGTAACCGCGGATCCCGTTTTTCAAATAAGAAGCGAACGTAACCTGACCTCGAAGAGCAATAAAATAATGTTGAATTTAAGACCTTACGATGAATGGAATAATCAACTAAATCACTGGATTGATTTCATTAAGATGTGTTTTGATGAAAAGATGAATGTTGAATTTATTCCTTTAGGTCCGGGTGATGAAGTGATGGGGAAAATTTTGCGATTAGAGTGTCCAAACCTGGTTGTTCACCCCACTTTAACTTTGTTTAATTACGGCGAAGTTTTTGCTGACGCACATTTATGCATATCAATGCGCTTGCACGGAATTATTTTCAGTGCCCTTCATCAAGTGTTAACAATTGGTTTGAATTACGATCCTAAAGTTGAAGCGATAAGCAAGCAATTAAGTATACCTCTATGGGACCTCGACTCGCTTTTAGGTATAGAAGAATTTGCATGGAGGGTTTTAAAAAGGCGCGACTATTATGAAAAAGAACTAAGTCAAGCTGTTAAGAACTTATCTAGTATTTCGGCCACTAATCGTAGTATGCTGGCCCAAGCATTAAAGGGGTGACGATTTGCAGAAGACTGAGGTTTTAGGTATAGCCTTTGATCGTGTTACATTGAAAGAAGCGGTGGAGAAGATAGCCGTTTTTGTTTCTGATCAAAAACCACATCTGATTGTTACTGCGAACCCCGAAACTGTTATGTGTGCTAAGGTTGATCAAGTTTTTTCTGAGGTTTTGGGAAAAGCTAGTCTAGTAGTTGCCGACGGAATCGGTGTTGTATGGGCAGGTAAGGTTTTGAAAAGTCCATTACCGGAAAGAATACCGGGCATTGAATTGACTGAGCAAGTTCTTAGCAGGGCAGCGAAAGAGGGTTGGAAAGTATATCTTCTCGGCAGTGAAAAAGGTGTTGCTGCAAAGGCGGCCGAAAATCTACTTGGGAATTTGCCGGAACTAAATATTGTGGGCACGTGGCATGGATATTTTAAATCCGGGGCTGAAGAAAAAGCTGTTATTCGTAGGATCAAAGCCGCGAAGCCCGACATATTATTGGTTGCACTGGGGGTACCGCGACAGGAAAAGTGGTTGGCGGCACATTTGGGATTTATGAAGGTGCCTGTGGCTATTGGTGTGGGAGGTAGCTTTAATATATGGGCCGGTACCCAGAAGCGGGCACCGGTTTGGATTCGTAAAATTCATCTAGAATGGTTTTACCGTTTAGTCAAGGAGCCCAAACGAATTAAGCGTGTTTCCGTTTTACCCATCTTCGTTCTCAGTGTGTTATTCTCTAGAATTAGTGCAAGGAGGTAAGTTTGTGCTAAAAAGAATTGTACTTGGTTATGGCGGGGTTTTCTTAGGAGTATTAATCACCGCATGTGGGGTGAGCTTTTTCTTGATCCCGGCAAAGATTGCAGCCGGTGGAGTAAGTGGTTTTGCCACGGTTGTCTTTTATTTGTTTGATATGCCTGTGGGCATCACCATGTTAATACTTAATATCCCCTTGTTTTTACTTAGTTGGCGGATGATTGGTCCATTGTTCGGAAAAAAAACATTATTTGGTACAATAACTATTTCGCTACTTATTGACTTGTTCAATAGATTTGCCATGCCGGTCACAAGTGATCTTTTGCTTTGCGCCATCTATGGTGGTGTAATCTCAGGAATCGGATTGGGCATCGCTTTTCGTTCAGGAGGATCCACCGGTGGAACAGATATGGCTGCTCAGCTCGTGGCAAAGTTTTTTTCCATAAGCGTGGGGCAAGCTTTACTTTTAGTTGATGGAATAGTGATTATTCTTGCGGGTATAGCTTTTGGTCTCGAATTGGCCATGTATGCTTTAATAGCAGTTTTTATAACAACTAAAACTATAGACTTAGTTCAAGAAGGACAGAGTTATGTTAAAGCTATTTTAATCATTTCTGAGCAAGCGGAGGCCATAGGAAATACCATTATGGAACGCTTAGAGCGCGGCGTTACCTCCCTTGACGGAAAAGGCATGTACACAAAAAAGGATAAAGAAATTTTGCTGGTTATTGTTTCCAGGGTTGAAATTTCCCATGTTAAGAGTATTGTAAATGAACATGATAAGGAAGCATTTGTCGTTATAGCAGATGTTCATGAGGTTTTGGGAGAGGGCTTTACGGGTTTGTAAAAAGCTGAGGATTACTTGCCAATACCCTAGGACTTTTGATATTATAAAGTGTATGAACTGAAAGGCTCCGGCATATATTTTGGCTAGATTTAGAAAGCTGGTGGTTAAATGAACCGCAAAAGAACTATAGTATTATTAATCGTCGTGGCAATACTGGGTGTTTCCTTGCTTTATGGTTCCTACACAGTTAGTTCCAAGGGGGAACGCGAAGAAGGGCGCTATGAAAATATCGGTACAGTATTAGAAGTTATAGCTTTGGTTAAAACGCGCCATTATTTTCAGCCGGTCAACACCTTAGATTTGATTAAAGGTTACGTAAAAACAGGTACTATAAATGGTATGCTTAAAACGGCATTAGATGATCAATACACAAGACACATGGATGCCGCTGCATTCGAAAATATGATGAATCAAACCACAGGTATCTACGGTGGTGTGGGCTTGTCCGTTGCACTAATGGATGAAAGGGTTACGGTTATTTCTCCAATTAAGGGTACCCCCGGAGAGCGCGCCGGCTTAAGGCTAGGCGACAAGATCATTGCCATTGACAATAAGGATACTACTTACATGACATTAGATGAAGCCGTGAGCTTAATGCGGGGAGAGGAGAATACTGAATTAGATCTTACAATTCAGCGGGATGAAGAAGTATTTCGAGTTCATATCATTAGGGAACTTATAAACGTTGAATCAGTACCCGAATTTAGTATCATTGAGGAAGATTACGGCATAGGTTATGTTGAAATTACTAATTTCTCCGAACGGACACATGAAGAATTAGTTGCCGCGCTAGATGGTTTAATTGATAAGGGAATGCGGGGTTTAATTTTAGATTTACGTAATAATCCCGGTGGAACCCTAAATGCGGCCTTGCAAGTGGCCAATGAATTTGTTACGGATGCACCTTTACTTTATTTAGAAGATAAAGAGGGAGTACGGACTCCTTTTGATAGTATGGATATGATTAATAAATATAATATGCCCATTGTTGTCTTAATCAACGGGGGTAGTGCAAGTGCATCAGAAATTGTTTCCGGCGCCTTGCAAGATAACGGCTTAGCAACCCTTGTGGGAACAACCACTTTTGGTAAGGGTCTCGTACAATCACTGTATCCTTTACGGGATGGCAGTGCTTTGACTGTAACTGAGCAAGGTTATCTTACTTCAGGCGGGAAAGACATTAATGAAGTGGGGATTGAACCCGATGTGGTGGTGGAGGTATCTTTAGAGGAAGAGGAAGCCATATACCTGGGTGACGCCGATAGTGATCCCCAATTAGAAAAGGGCCTTGAAATACTTCGTAATCAATTATAATCACCCCGAAGTAACCTCATGGTAAAAATACACCCCGGATCATATTTCGGGGTGCTCTTGTCCGGATAAGAGGTCTCTCAGGGAGGAGAAAAATTTGACTAATATTGTAAGGATAATTAAAATAGCCTTTGAAACATTTGGGTTTATGATTACAGATATTCGTTATCTAGCTTTAATTGGTCTAGTCTTTGTTTTAGTTTATCGTCGATATGTCAATATGGCGCAGTATGAATTGCGCATGTTTAGGTTGAAGCGGATAAAGCCATTTACAGAAACACTTAATGCCTTGTTTTACGGAATTGGCGGTGGCTTCTTAGCTACGTTCTTGTTTATTATCTTAGGTATTTCCCTAAGTGAAGCGGGAATAACTTATTTATGGCTTGTGGCCCTCATTCTTATGCTTATTGAAAGGCGGTTTTTCTGTTTTGCCTATGCAGGTGGATTGGTAAGTATTGTTGCTTTGTTAACCGGTTATCCGCAGATTCATGTTCCAACCTTAATGGCATTGGTTGCCATCTTGCACCTTGTGGAAGCATTCTTAATTTTTATTAATGGACATCATATGGCTTCACCCATGTATGTTAAACACAAAAATGGCAAGGTTATCGGTGCTTTTAGTTTACAAAAATTCTGGCCCATGCCCACAATGGCTTTATTGGGGATTACGATGCTTAACTCAGGTGCTAACCTGCAAACAGTATCCATGCCCGATTGGTGGCCCATTTTTCAAACGAGCCAAGCGGTACCTGCTGATCACGTCTTGGTACATTTACTAATTCCCTTGGTGGTCGCCTTAGGCTATGGCGAGGTTGCCCAAACAGAGCATCCAAAAACCAAGGCAAGGCGAAGTGCGGGCATATTGTTCTTATACGGTATCGCTTTGTTGGGTTTGTCACTTGTGGCTAATGCGCGACCCATTTGGCAGATATTACCTGCAGTCTTTGCACCGGTCGGCCACGAATTGGTTATCTATTGGGGTAGAAGGCGGGAAGAAGAAAACGAACCTGTTTTTCACAGTGATGATGGAGTCATGGTTATGGAGGTATATCCCAATTCCCCGGGGGAAGAGATGGGTCTGGGTGCCGGTGATGTTATTAAGATGATTAATGGCATAAAAGTTACTGATTTGCAGGATTTGGTTACGGAGGTTACTCCTTGGGTTATTGATCCCATTCTAGTGGTGGAAAATCAGTTCCGCACCCCTGAACGCAGGGAAATCAAGTTTAAAGGAAAGATCCCACCTTTAGGAATAATCCCCACGCCCCACCCCGAACAAGGATTTTATGTGAAACCAAGGGACTCATTTTTACAACGGCAGTGGAAACGTTGGAGGGCTAAAAGGAAGTGAAAAAATGCTTCAACTTAAGTTTCGCGGAATTAGTTTGTGGATACTACTTCTTTTGGCGATTTTAGTGTTAAGCATCTTTGCAGGCACGATCTTTAGTTTAGTGAAAATGTCAAAAATGGTGTCCAACGCGCAGAGGATGGAGCAGGTTGTGGTGGAGACTATTAAAAGGCCTCCCACACCCGATTTACATCAATTTTCACAATTGTTGAATCGCTCAGGTTTTGATGTGCTCAAAAAAGAACATCATCATGAAATTAAACTTGGCGAAATGGAACTTAGTAGAGAAAATTGGATCCAAGGTCATGAAAGCTGGGTTCTTTTACCCGATAGTTATGATAAAACGTTGATGTCCGTTTTATTACGGATTTGCGAGTATTTTGTCGATTCGGGATGGACGATTCAAATCGAGGGTTCATCGCAAGGCTATACAATAGGTTTTTGGGGCTTAATTCCCGAAACAGGACATAGAGTTTTAACTTATTTCTGGGAGATAGAACTTTTAAATCCCAAAAATTACCCACTTTATGGACAGGTCTCCCCTGTTATTGCCGGGCATAAAGGGAAAATGGCCATAATCATTGATGATTGGGGTTATGCCACTTCGGCTATAGATCCCTTAATAGCCTTTCCCCTTCCGTTAACAATTGCTGTTTTGCCTCATTTACCGGTCTCTCGCGAGGTGAGTGAGCTGGCGTACAATGCGGGACATGCGGTGATTTTGCATCAACCCATGGAGGCTTTAGACGGAAGTCTTGATCTAGGCCCGGGTGGAATTAAGGTTGACATGGATAAAAGGGAAGCTATTAAGGTAATTCGCGATAATCTAGCTTCATTACCCGTTGTTAGTGGCATGAATAATCATATGGGTTCGCGGGTAACGGAAGATCCCGCAACAATGGCTCTTGTGCTAGAGGTATTAAAGGAGCAAGGTATGTTTTTTGTAGATAGTCATACGAGCCCAAAAAGTATTGCTCCGGCCGTGGCTAAGCAGTTGCAAATACCTTATAGTATTAATAATCTTTTCTTGGATAACGAAAACGATGTGGAGAAAATTAAAGAGCAAGTGCGTAAAGGTATTGAATTAGCAAAAAGACAGGGGCAGACCGTAGTTATAGGGCATGTGCGACCGGATACGGCAACAGCTTTATGGCAGATGCTTCCGGAATTAATTGATTCGGGAATTGAGTTTGTCCCCATCACGCACTTATTGCAGTAAAGGAATAAAAAGGACGCTAAAAATAGGGCGTCCTTTTTTGACCGCCCTATCTTTTTTTAAAAATTATGGTATAATAAATTTTAGAACGTGTGTTCTTTGCTCTAGAAATCTTGTAAGCTTCGAAAGCGTTCTTTGGCTTCTGTGACTATTCGCAGTGCCGCATCTTGATCCAACCAATCGCCCACGGTGGTTTCCTTTTTCTCTAAATCTTTGTAAACTTCGAAGAAATGAGTGATTTCTTTGAGAAGATGTGGGGGTACATCGTTTAGTGTCTTAACCCAATTCCATTGTGGATCACTAACCGGGACGCAAAGAACTTTTTGATCAGGGCCCATTTCATCCCACATTTCAAAGACACCAACCGGGCGAACGCGAATAAAACAACCGGGGAAGGTGGCTTCACCCACTATAACAAGGGCATCGAGCTCATCACCGTCTTCCGCTAATGTTTCCGGAAAAAACCCATAGTCTGTTGGATAGACTACGGAAGAGAAAAGCATGCGGTCTAAATAAAACCGTCTTTCTGTGTTACTGTACTCATATTTATTGCGACTACCTCTTGGAATCTCGACCATCATTATTAGTGTCATTGAAACAACCTCCCGAAAGTGTTACTAAATGATTTATTGGCTATTTAATTGAAATTACCTACCTCATACTTTAGAAAAAGGAGTTGATCTCGTTATGCATAATCGTTTTGAAGTTGTTTCGCCGTTTGAACCCGCTGGAGATCAACCAAAAGCAATTAAGGAATTGGTTTCCGGAATTGAAGATGGTCTTAAGTTCCAGACGCTTTTAGGTGTAACGGGCTCCGGTAAGACTTACACCATGGCCAAGGTTGTGGAAAAAGTACAGAAACCCACTTTAGTTTTAGCTCATAACAAAACTTTGGCAGCACAACTTTGCAATGAGTTCAGGGAGTTTTTTCCCAATAATGCTGTACATTATTTTGTTAGTTATTATGATTATTACCAACCGGAAGCTTACGTACCACAGAGCGATACGTATATAGAAAAAGACGCCTCAATAAATGATGAAATTGATCGTTTGCGTCACGCGGCCACCAGTGCTTTGTTTGAACGCCGTGATGTAATTATTGTTGCAAGTGTCTCGTGTATTTATGGTTTAGGTTCTCCCGAAGATTATGTTGGTATGACTTTTTCCTTGAAAAACGGGGAATATCGCGATCGTGATCACATTTTACGACGTTTAGTTGGTATTCAGTATGAACGGAACGATATAGGTTTTCGGAGGGGAACATTTCGAGTAAGAGGAGATGTAATCGAAATCATACCTGTGGGTAGTGAATCGGTTATTCGTATAGAAATGTTTGGTGACGAAATAGAACGTATTCAAGAGCTCGATCCCATTACAGGCGAAATTCTGGGCATAAGAGATAGTTTGGTTATTTACCCCGCATCTCACTTTATAACCCCAGAAGAAAAATTACAAAGGGCGATACCCGCGATTGAGGAGGAACTGGCCGAAAGGCTCAAGGTCTTACGTAGCCAAGATAAACTCCTAGAAGCACAACGCTTAGAACAAAGAACTCGATATGACTTGGAGATGCTGCAAGAATTGGGTTATTGCACCGGGGTAGAAAACTATTCGGCTCCTTTAAGCGGTCGTAAAGCAGGCGAGACACCTGCTACCCTTTTGGATTATTTTCCTAAAGACTATTTGATGATAATAGATGAATCCCATGTTGCAGTACCGCAGGTTAGGGCCATGTACCACGGTGATCGCTCGCGTAAGGAGAATCTTGTTGATTTTGGCTTTAGATTACCTTCAGCATTAGATAATCGTCCATTGCAATTTGCAGAGTTTGAGCAGCATATGAACCAGGTGGTCTTTGTTTCTGCAACGCCGGGTCCATATGAGCAAGAGCATTCATCGCAAGTCGTGGAGCAAGTGATCCGTCCGACCGGACTTGTTGATCCGGAGATTGAGGTAAAACCGGTTAAGGGACAAATTGATGACCTAATTGATGAAATTGGGCTTGTACTTCAGCGTAAGGAAAGGGTTTTGGTTACCACTTTAACAAAACGGATGGCAGAAGATTTAACGGAATATTTTACGGAGGTTGGTCTTAAAGTTCGTTACTTACACTCAGATATAGATACTTTAGAGAGAATTGAGATTCTGCGGGAATTGCGGCTTGGTATTTTCGATATCTTAGTGGGAATTAACTTATTGCGGGAAGGGCTTGATCTACCGGAAGTTTCCCTCGTGGCCATTTTAGACGCGGATCAAGAAGGTTTTTTACGTTCGTCCACTTCATTAGTGCAAACAATTGGACGTGCTGCCCGTAACGTGGCAGGTAAGGTTGTTATGTATGCAGATCGAGTTACCAATTCAATGCAATATGCCATTGATGAAACCAATCGCAGAAGAGCTATTCAAATTGCCCATAATGAGCGCATGGGCATAACCCCTGCAACTATTAAGAGGGCAATAAAGGACATTGCCCAGGATCTACCGGAAGAGCAAGTTGCTGAAGGGAAAGCTGATTATGATGCAAGACGCCATGGTACGCTAAAAGAAGTTATAAGTTATATTCAAGAATTAGAAGAACAAATGTATGCGGCGGCACAGGATCTAGAGTTTGAACGCGCCGCGGAACTTCGCGATGAGATTCAGGAGTTAAGGATTGAAATGGGGTTATCAGTTTGATACAAGAAAATTTGATTATAAAAGGTGCTAGACAGCATAATCTCAAGAATATAGATGTGGTAATTCCACGAAATAAGTTTGTTGTTATTACCGGTTTGTCAGGCTCGGGCAAATCTTCTTTGGCATTCGATACAATTTACGCCGAAGGACAGAGGCGTTATGTTGAATCCCTTTCCGCTTATGCCCGTCAATTTCTTGGTCAAATGGATAAACCTGACGTGGATCTAATCGAGGGTCTTTCGCCTGCCATATCAATTGATCAGAAGACCACTAGTAGAAATCCTAGGTCAACGGTTGGCACCGTGACAGAGATTTATGATTATTTGCGTTTGCTTTTTGCTAGGGTCGGTAGACCCCATTGTCCTAACTGCGGACAACCAATTTCTCAACAAACAGTGGAGCAAATTGTAGATCAGATCTTGGCTTTGCCCGAAAGTAGCCGAATTCAAATCTTAGCGCCCGTTATACGCGGAAGAAAGGGCGAGCATAAAAGAGTTATAGAAAATATCCGTAAAGAAGGATTTATTCGAGTCCGGGTCGATGGTGAAATTTATGAAGTTACAGATGAGATTAATTTAGAGAAAAATAAAAAGCATAATATTGAGATCGTTGTTGATCGCATTAGTGTCCGCGAAGATCTGGCGGGACGCCTCAGTGATTCGGTTCAAACTGCACTTAAGCACGGTGACGGGATCGTATTTATCGATGTCTTAGAACAAGAAGAATTAATGTTTAGCGAAAAGTTTTCGTGTATTGACTGTGGTATATCCATGGAGGAATTGGCACCTCGGATGTTTTCCTTTAATAGTCCCTTCGGTGCGTGCCCAACTTGCGAAGGGCTGGGCACTAAACAAGAAATCGATCCTGAACTAATTTTGGATCTTGACCAATCAATTGATCAAGGCGGCTTAATTCCTTGGCGAGGGAGTAAAAGTAAATGGATGAGTGCAATTCTAGATAGTGTATGTCTAAAATACGGAATAGATAGTGAGAGGCCAATAGGTGAACTTGATCAAGATCAAATTGATATTCTTTTATATGGTCTAGGCTCCGAATTAGTGAGCTTTAAATATACAAATAACATTGGTAGGGAGCGGATGTACGATGCGCCGTTTGAAGGATTGATCCCTTCTTTACAAAGGCGTTATCGAGAAAGTTCTTCCGATTGGGTAAGGCAAGATGTGGAACAATATATGAGTGTTCGTACCTGTGCTGATTGTGGGGGACGGCGTTTGCGTCCGGAGGTTTTAGGTGTCACTGTTGGTAATTTAAATATTATGGAAGCAACAGAGTTGTCAATAAGAGAGTGTTTAGATTTTTTTGACGGGCTGTCTTTAACAGAACGAGAGAGGCTAATTGCCCGTCAAATATTAAAAGAAATCCGAGAAAGGTTAGGCTTTCTTGTAAATGTAGGCCTAGATTATCTAACCCTAAATAGGGCTTCAGCCACCCTTTCCGGGGGGGAGGCTCAACGTATTCGCTTGGCCACTCAAATCGGCTCAAGTTTGACGGGGGTTCTATATATATTAGATGAACCAAGCATCGGTTTACACCAAAGGGATAATGCTAAGCTTTTGGAGACACTCAAAGAACTTAGGGATTTAGGCAACACGTTAATAGTGGTGGAGCACGATGAAGAAACCATGGAAGTTGCTGACTGGATCATTGATCTCGGACCCGGAGCCGGAAGTCACGGGGGCGAGGTCGTTGCGGAAGGTGCCTGGGAGCAGATTGCCGCGGTCCCGGAATCAATTACAGGCCAGTATCTAAAGGGTGAAAAGGTTATTCGAATACCCAATGAACGTCGTAAACCCAATGGAAATTGGCTCACCGTAAAGGGTGCTAGAGAGAATAATCTTAAGGATTTGGACGTTAAGATCCCTTTGGGTGTTTTTGTTGCTGTGACCGGCGTTTCCGGTTCGGGAAAAAGCACTTTAGTTAATGAAATACTTTATAAAAAGGTCAGCCAAGTAATGCACAGGGCAAGACAAAAAGCAGGCGATCACGATTCCATCGAAGGATTGGAGCATATTGATAAGGTAATAGAAATTGACCAATCACCGATAGGAAGGACTCCGCGTTCAAATCCGGCGACCTACACAGGTGCTTTTGATGGTATTCGAGAACTTTTTTCCATGACTAATGAAGCTAAGATTCGCGGTTATAAACCCGGGAGATTTAGCTTCAACGTCAAAGGAGGCCGCTGCGAAGCTTGTAAAGGTGATGGAATCCTTAAAATTGAAATGCATTTCCTTCCCGACGTTTATGTTCCTTGTGAGGTGTGTAAGGGTAAACGATATGGAAGGGAAACTTTAGAGGTAAAGTATAAGGGGAAATCAATAGCGGATGTTTTGAATATGCAGGTGGAAGAAGCAGTACAATTCTTTGAGAATGTACCGCGAATCCATCGACGACTAAAAACCTTATACGATGTTGGTTTGGGATATATCAAGCTAGGTCAACCCGCCACCGAACTTTCCGGGGGAGAGGCACAAAGGGTAAAATTGGCCACTGAGTTAAGTAGACGTAGCAATGGTAAGACCCTATATTTATTAGATGAGCCCACAACCGGTTTACATTTCGAAGACATTCGTAAATTGCTTTCTGTTTTGGAACGCTTGGTGGAAGCCGGAGATACGGTTTTAGTTATAGAGCACAATCTAGATGTGATTAAAACAGCCGATTATATCATAGATTTAGGACCTGAAGGCGGTCAACGCGGTGGCACAATTGTTGCAGAAGGTACTCCCGAAGAGGTTTCGGAGGTAGATGAGTCTTATACCGGACAGTTTTTAAAGAAGACTTTGGCGGATCAACGGTTAAATTAGTAAAGGATGAGCAATATGGATCTGCAGAACAAGTTAGCTACTTTACCCGCTTCTCCCGGTGTTTATTTAATGCTAAATGGGGCAGGTGAGATTATTTATGTGGGTAAGGCAATTAACTTAAGAAATAGAGTTCGTTCCTACTTTCAAAAAGGATCATCTCAGCCTGCTAAGGTGCGTATTTTAGTAGAGCATATTGTTGATTTTGAATATATTCTTACCGATTCTGAAATGGAAGCATTGATCCTAGAAAACAACCTTATTAAGAAGCATGCCCCAAGGTATAATGTGCGCTTGAAAGATGATAAGACGTATCCTTATATAAAAGTAACCATGCAGGAAACCTTTCCAAGGGTTCTCATGGTTAGGAAACGTTTAAATGATGGTGCTCGTTATTTTGGGCCTTATACTGATGTGACAGCTGTAAAAGAAACCCTCGCTTTTTTGCGTAAGATATTTCCGGTACGCAGTTGTCGCAAAAATATTGAAGAAGGCGGAACAGAAAGACCCTGTTTAAATTATCATATCGGACGTTGCCTCGCGCCCTGCGCCGGACTTATTACCAAAGAAAAATATGGCGAAATGATCGACGAGGTAATTTTGTTTTTAGAAGGACGGATTGAACGTTTAATCCCGGACCTCACAAGAAAGATGCAGGAGGCCTCTGAAGAATTAGAATTTGAAAAAGCAGCGCGGTTTCGCAATCAGATTAGGGGTTTACAAGCCTTAGCAGAAAAACAGAAGATAGTTACCGAGCGACAAGAAGATCAAGATTACCTGGGTTACGCTCGACAAGGAGAATTGGCTTGCGTGCAAGTTTTCTTTGTTCGTAGTGGTAAACTTATAGGTCGAGATCATTTCTTAGTCGACTGTTCGGCAGAAGAGGAAGGTGCCGAAATTCTACGCTCTTTTATGCAGCAATATTATGAAGATGCGGCCTATATACCCAAGGAAATTTTGATCCCCATGACCTTAGCCGATTCTTCAGTTTTACAAAGTTGGATGAGTGGCTTGCGCGGTAATAAAGTGTACTTGCATAACCCTCAAAGGGGACAAAAAAAGCAACTTCTAGATTTAGTTATGAAAAATGCTAAAGTGGTTTTAAATGAGACCTTAACCAGAACAGCCTTTAAGGAGAGGGCTTTAAAGAAGGCTTTGGAAGAATTGGAGGAAATAGTAGGGCTAGAAGAAATTCCCGAACGCATAGAGGCTTTTGATATTTCTAATTTACAAGGAACGGATGTTGTTGCTTCTTTAGTAGTATGGGAAAGTGGAGCACTAAAGTCCGATGATTACAGACGCTTTAAGATCAAAAATGTGGAAGGTACCCCAAATGATTATGAAGCAATGAGGGAAGTTCTAACACGACGATTTAAAAGGGGTTTAGATGAGCAAAGCGATGGAAAAACCATGGGTAAGTTTGCTGTTTTTCCGGACCTTGTATTGATTGACGGAGGTAAGGGACAACTGGGAGTCGCCTTAGAAGTACGAAAGGAATTGGGTTTAGAAATTCCTTTTATCTCCCTAGCGGAAAAACGGGAAGAAATATATTTGCCGCAAGCATCCAAACCCGTGATTTTGCCTAATGACTCTCCTAGTTTACTGTTATTGAGGCAGATAAGAGATGAGGCCCATCGTTTCGCCTTATCTTATCACCGAAATTTACGGGGGAGGAGTACTCGCGGTTCTGTTCTCGATGAGATCCCAGGTGTGGGTCCTAAACGAAAAAGGGAGTTGCTCAGGCATTTTGGTACTGTTAAAAGTATTCGGGAAGCCAGTGTTGAAGAATTGGCAGAGGTCACTGGGATAAGTCTTAAGGTTGCCCGGGAGATCTACCAGCATATTCATGCAAAATAAAAAAACCCACACGAGGTGGGTTTTCTGCTGTGTAAAGTAGTTAGAATTTACGACTGATACTCAAGGTGATGCCCGTGTGCGAATTACGGGATTCTCCTTTATCATCAAATGAAGAGACTTTATAGCTTCCACCCAAAAGACCCAAATCAATAGCGAAGTCACCTACTAAATCGTAGTGTAGTCCAAGCCCGTAGGAGAACGCAGGTGATTTATCTATATTGGATGTTCCATACCCATCTTGACTAAAGAACCAACTTTGCCACGGGTTTCCTGTAATCTTGGTTACCGCGTGGAGATTTTCTGTGATTATGATGTCCATTATCACTTGTCCAACAAAACCATGTCCGGTTAAACTGAAAAGATGGTCATCTAGGGCTGAGTGCTTAATCTTTGTATTAAAAAGTTGATAACCAAGACCACCGTAGATTTGCATAAACTCCTCGTTATAAAACCGGTAATTAGCAGCTATCTGCATAAGGTCTGTTTCTATCTTAGAATCCCCTAGGGCAACAATTCTTTGATATAAAGATGTGATAAGCAGGTCTTCGTGGGTAAGGTTAGCCCATAAACCACTTGACCATTGTTTATTTGAATCTAAATCAACACCCAAATATTTATGATTCGCCGTACCATAACTCAACCCCACTCCTCCGGTTATTTTCGCATTGGCTTCGAGGGGCAAAAACAAGAAACATGCTATTACTATTAATGTCGTTATCAAGTATCGCTTTTTCACGATCTCACTCCTTGTATGATATGTTCTAATTTTTTAGTTGTAGGTATGGTATATTTGTTGTCTTCTGTAGAAAGTTACTAAACCCTGCTTGTAGCTGAAGGGTTGGCGCCATTTTTATAGAAATATATATTTGGATAATTATGAAGGAGGTCTCTGTTGTGAAGAAGTTTATGGTCATTTTCGCGGTATTCTGTCTTATGCTTTTATCGAGTCTCCCCGCGGATGCCTTTTCTTTCGATCTCAATGCTAGCTATTATCTTGGTCTGACTAGTAAAGGGATAGATATTAATTCCGGGGGCTTTGGTGCTTCCGGTAAAGCCGGAATTATAGGGGATCTATGGGTTGATGGTTCTTTCTTAAGTACAAAGAACCAACAACTGGTATCGGGAGGGATTCTTTATCGCATTGTCTCCGAACGAGATTTAGACGTGTTGCTCGGCGGGGGCTACCTTGGTTTAGATCCTAAAGATGCTGATGCCTCCGAATTAAAAGGTAGAGGTGTTTATTGGAGGATGGCCCTTAAATATTTGCCTGTTTCTAACTTAGTGGTAAGTGGGGAAATTTCATACGTGCCGTTCTATAAGTCAGGTGAAGAGAAAGAAAGCCTTGTTTTGGGAAAAGCTGCCATAAGTTATGAGCTTTATAGAAATTTAGGTGTTCAACTATCGGTGAAAAATCATAAGACAATTAAAAAAGAGGCGTCTACCGGTCCTTTAGTGGGTTTGGGCTTGGCATTTAGGTATTAATTACAGGAAGAGGTTATTAATGATTAAATTAATTGCATCTGATTTAGACGATACATTACTAGATCGAAATGCTAATATTAGTCTTGAAAATAAAGAGGCAATTCAACGGGCCATTAAGCGAGGACTAATTTTTACCATCGCCACGGGGAGAATGTTTCAGGCAACTTTGCCTTACGCCATGGAGTTGAATTTAAGTTCTGAACAGCCGTTAATTTGTTATAATGGTGCACTAATCAAGCGTGTTTCCGGGGAAGTGCTTTATGAACGCCCTTTGGAGCCGCAATTAGCAACTGCAATCATAAACTATGGGCAAGAGCGCGATTGGACGATTAACGTTTATTATGATGATCGCCTCTTCGTAAGTGAAATAAATGATAAAGTTAAAGAGTACGCCTCTTACGTCGGCGTCGATATTGAAGCGGTGGGTGATTTAGCTGAATTTATTCTTGAAGGAAATAAAGGTCTGCACAAGATTTTGGTTAATAATGAAGCGGAACAAACCAAATTAAGGATCGAAGAGCTAAGAGAACTTTTCGGTTCTCAGGCACAGATTACGAATTCACGGGCAAAATTCATTGAGATTACTAGCCTAGATGCACATAAGGGTCAGGCTCTGCATTGGTTGGCAGATTTTATGGGGTTGAACATAAAGGAAGTATTAGCCGTAGGTGATAGCAATAACGATCTAACAATGTTACAAATGGCGGGGGTAGGAGTGGCTGTGGCCAATGCCTCAGATTATGTGAAGGGACAGGTGGACTTTATTACCAATTGTAATCATGAGCACGCTATTGCTAAAGTTTTTGAAGATTATGTTCTTAAAAAATAGCTTTCAGTGCGGATTTCGTAAGAATTGCATTTGTGAAATTAAGTATTTGTTGAGATATTATACAAGTTTCTTTTGCCAAACCGTTTGTTCTGTGATAATATGTTACTGTAATATACTGTGATTTGAGCTGTGCCTAATCACATTTCAAATATCCTATTATGGTGAGAGGAGATTTTCAATTGTCACAAGTTATTTTAAAAGGTGTTACTAAACGTTTTGGTAATGTAGTCGCTGTAGATAATATTGATCTGGAGATCAAAGACAAAGAATTTATTGTATTAGTAGGACCGTCCGGTTGCGGTAAATCAACCACATTAAGAATGGTTGCAGGTCTCGAAGAAATTACAGAAGGTGATATTTATATCGGTGAGAATATTGTAAACGATGTTGCTCCTAAAGACAGAGATATTGCCATGGTCTTCCAGAACTATGCATTGTATCCTCACATGGATGTTTACAACAATATGGCTTTCGGTCTAAAGCTTCGTAAGTTTCCTAAAGATCAAATTGATCAAAGAGTTAAAGAAGCTGCCAGATTGCTTGGTATCGAAAACTTATTAGATCGTAAACCTAAAGCACTTTCCGGGGGTCAACGTCAGAGGGTTGCCGTTGGTCGTGCCATTGTTCGTGAACCAAAAGTCTTCCTTATGGACGAACCTCTCTCAAACTTAGATGCTAAATTAAGGGTTCAGATGAGAGCTGAACTTAGCAAGTTACACAATCGTCTACAAACTACAATTATTTATGTAACTCATGACCAAACAGAAGCCATGACCATGGGCGATCGCATTGTTGTAATGAAAGACGGACATATTTACCAAGTAGGGGCTCCCCTTGAAATTTACAATCATCCTAATAATGTATTTGTAGCCGGCTTTATTGGCAGTCCTGCCATGAACTTCTTAGATGTGGTTCTAAAGAAAAAAGATGGTAAATATATCGTTGAAGGGGAAACCTTCCAGCTAGAAATTAATTCCGAAAAAGCTGCTTCCATCGAGAACATTGATAAGTATGTGGATAAATCTGTTATTTTCGGTATCCGTCCAGAGGATATTGAAGATGCTGCCATCGTCGGCGATGATCCGGATTATGTTACTTTAGATGCTGATGTTGATGTTACCGAGCCAATGGGTGCCGAAGTTTTTGTATACTTCTCAGCAGGTGACAACACCTTTATTGCTCGCCTTGATGCAAGTACACATGCAACTGCAGGTTCTTCACTAAAAGTCGGTATGAATATGAGGAAAATTCATCTATTCGATTCTGAAACAGAAGAAGTTATTCGATAAGCAAGACAAATTAGTCGAGAGAGTGCCGATGGCACTCTCTTTTTTTGTGCTTTTTTGCCTATGCTGGAAAGAACTACAAGGCCTGTAGCAGGAGGAATAGTGCAACTAGGCGAGAAGTAGATGTGTATCACCACAAAACGTAGAGATTCTTATGGCGACTTCAATGACTTATGTTAGTCTTGTGGTGAATAATAGTTGGCTCTTTGTAAATCACTCAGCAAAGGAGGTGCCCCCAAAGAGATATAAAGACCAACTGCTGTGCGGCAAATATAGAAAGTTAGCTAGTTGGAGGATAAAAAAGGTGAGGAAACATGGAGACTCCCCTAACAGCATTCTCCTTTCGAGTTAAAACACACATTTTGCACAGTGAAAAGAAACAAAATAAAAAGGGGATATTTTCATGAAAAAAATCATTGTACTTTCTTTGATCGTAGCCCTAGTTGCAGGTGTTCCTGCGTTTGCAGCAGGAGTTGACTTTGGTGGATCGATTGAAACAAAAATTGAAGTTAATAAAAAAGGCGAAGATGTAACAGTAAATCCGGGTTCAGAGCTTTCTTTAAACCTTGGAATAAATGCTGCAGAAGATAAACTTCGCGCTGGTGTAGAATTTGGTTTAGAAGAAGATACAGACAAGGATCTGATGGTTTCCGGAATTAACTTGGGTGACATTAACCTCAAACAAGCATTTATCGAAGCCGACGGCTCTTTCTGGTATGGTGGGCCTGAAGCGACAACTCGTTTTGGTACTTTAAATATTGGCTACAGCCCATACGCAAGCTTGAAGGATCGTAGTGGAATTAGTGTTAGTGGTCTAGATCTTGATGTTATTGGACTTAACGGATTTTATGCTTTAAAAGGCGAAAACGGTCACGTTTTAGGATTCCGTTCTGACATTAATGTTGTTGATGAATTGGCTCTTGGTGGTTCTGTAATTCGCGATGCAGGTATCATTAGGGTACAAGCAGATGCAGATGCAAATCCAATTGAAGGTCTAAATGTTCAAGGTAGATTTGCTGCGGATCACACTGAAGATTCCGGTTGGAAGATGGATAATCTTTGGACAGTGAAAGCTGACTATGACATGGCTGATGTTGCTAAAGTAGTTGCCGGATATAAATATATTACCGAAGATTGGGAACCACGTTATATTGCAGCTCAATCAGGAGATGACGAAGATGATCAAGAACAAGATTGGGTATATTTGGACAAAAACAAGAATCACGGTATGTTTGTAGGTCTTGAAACATCACAACAAGGTGTAAACATGCATGCTTCATATGACCAAATGTTTGCAGAAGCTAAGATTGGTGCAGATACAGAATACGAAGGATTTACCTTTGATGTAAATACTGTTCTTGAAATCCCAACCTTAAGTGCACTTGCAACCAAATCCACCACTTTTGGTGTTGGTCGTGAAGTAGCCATTATGGATGGTTTCGCAATTGATGCTCGTTACGAAGGCGAATGGACAGGTCAAGACAGAAAGTTAGTTCATACCCTTGGTGCTAAAACCACTTTAGGTATTGTACCTGCCGTTAATGGTTTAGAACTAAGTGCAGAAGTATCCGCTTCCGAACTCGCTTTGGATTCAATCGGATATAAAGTTGGTGCAGAATTTGCAGCTCCAAATGGGGTTAACCTAGGTATTGAACATGCACGACATGAAGGTACTACTTTCAACGCAGGAATGAAGGTAGAATTCTAAATCAACAAGTAATTTTAGTTATTCAAAGGCCCCGCAACAGGGGCCTTTTTTTGCTGTTAGGAAAAATCTTTAGCTAAAACCAAAAATTTCTTGTCAAAAAGCAGGATATTAAACATATTGATGGAATAGACCAATCTAAAGGCTTTATTTTAGACGAAAAATAGAAAATTGTTACAAAACGGGAAGGAATTACTCCTTCCATGTCTAATTATGGTATAGAATTGTGCTTTATACTCCTCAAAAGTTCTGGAGGGAAGGGAGGTGCCCACTCAGTATCCGGGGCTAAGTAGGGGATAAGGACATTACTGATGGAAAATGAGGTTAAAGGAAACATGGAGACTTTCTCCTCGATTCCGAAGGTGATGTGGATATAATCTAAAATGTATATTTCTCAAAAACTGAGGGGGAAGAAAAGAATGAATAAAAAAGTATTAGTAATCACACTTGCACTAGTTCTCGTTTTTGCAACCAGTGCAATGGCAGCCGTTGATTTTAGCGGTAAATTTACATTTAAAGCAGAACAAAACAGCTTCAAGCTATTTAAAGATGGTTATTCCTTAACACCTGGCTTGGAACTCAACATCAAGGCTTCCAGCAGCAGTAAGACTGACCTAGTTGTAGGTCAAGAAGACATTCTCGTTAAAGACGAAGTTGTCGTAAACGAAGATGGTCTAGAAGTTCTTCAAACCGGCTGGAAAACAGTTGATATCGTTGAAGAATGGGTTAACTGGGAATTTGAAGCTGATATTAAGTCCGACGACATACCAAAATTTGGTGCTTACAGATTAACCATCAACGATCAACTTTTCTCCGCACACATGTGGGGTAAAGGTAAAGAGTTCGAAGATAAGGGTACACTTTTCGACATGATCAAGTCTGACAAAAAAGTTGATGATGTTCGTCTACGCTTAGAGATTCCTGTAAGCGTTGCAGATGTAACACTTGACTTTGATCCTGCAGATAATATGCGTGCATATTTGAATGCCGAACTTGAAGGTGTCAACCTTGGTCTAGCCTATGCTCGTTTAGGTTGGAAAGACGAAAATGCGGTTAAAAACATCATCGTTGGTCAAGCGGACACAAAAGTTGACGCCGGTGGCGTTGATTTAGGATTAGAAGGTGCAGTCGGTGCATCTCTCGGTGGTGACGACACAGGTTTTGCACTTGGTGCAAAAGTTGATGCTGACTTAACAGCTGAAATTAACGCTAATGTAGCTGTAAAGTACGCTAACGCAAAATGGGATGGTGGCGGTCCTGCGGCCGGTGAAACAAAGATCGAAGCTGGCACAAGCTACACTGAAGATCTTTATAAAGTTGCTCTTGGCGGAAGCTACACAATGTATGCTGAAGAAAATATAAAAGCTTCTAATACTATTGGTCTAGATGCTTGGTAC